>CAZIEB010000015.1:0-20423 GCA_964538665.1 uncultured Candidatus Saccharibacteria bacterium | reverse complement strand
ATCGGTGGAATCTCAGAAATTGGTGCGTAGCCATCAGGCGTTGACCACGACGACGGACCAAAGGCTGCAACCATGTTTTGCCGACCATCAACCTCTGCGCGATATTTGATAGTACTCTTGTCAAAATTGTGCGCATACGGCGCGATACCGGCATCTCTCACCTCTTTGCAGGCACCAGTTTTGCCGCCAATGATATTGACGGCCACAATTCCATCAGACTTAGTCAGTCGACGAATCGCATCACCATACTCACGCGTCACAAACGTAAACGGCGTTTGGTCATCGCCAAATACGTCGACGAGCACTACATCGTACTGTTTTGTTGTCGAATTTACATAGATACGCGCATCGACCGGATGCGACACGACATTTGATGGATCATCGTACGCAAAATATTCACGAGCAATCTCGATCAGCTCAGGGTCAATCTCGACAACATCGATTGTGCTTCCTCGGTACTCATTGGCAAGATACCTCGGCAATGTGTACGCCCCTCCCCCCAAGACCAGAATATCCTTAACCTTATCTGTTGGTCGCTCTGCAACAATTGCCGCCATTTCTTGCGCATACCAAAAAACCAGTCGATTTGGATCGCCGAGTGCGATGCCGGATTGACTCGCACCAGGGCCTGTCCTGAGATGTAACTGCTCAGATGACCCATTTTTGACCGTTTGGAGCGTGTAGTGAGCCGACGGCGTATCGAGAGATTTTACCAAAGTTGGAGTGTTGAGAAACAACATTGCGCACAGCACAAGTAGCGCGGTCGTGATAACACGCTGTTTTGTACGCCAATGCGGCTCGATGCTCCAGCTGATGACGAGTGATAGTACCGCGAGCGACACGACAATCTCTCGGGTCCCAAAAAACCCAAACAGCACAAAGCCCGCCAGGAAGGTACCGATAATTCCACCAATTGAATTCAGCGCACCGAGATTTGCAATCGCTTGACCGCTGGTTTTGAGCTCAGTGACATTGAGTTTTGCGAGATACGGGCTGATCATACCCGCCACAAAGCTGGTGGGCGCAAAGAGTATCAATGATGCAACTACCGCCTTGAGCCGTCCATCCACCGCATAGCGCGCAAGCGAATCCAGCATACTGTCGTCAAGCAGTAGCGTCGACATGATGAGCGCCGCCATAACCCAAAACAACAACGCAATATCAGTCACCCTGTGCCGCGCATCGGCTAGCTTGCCGCCGTACCAATACCCTAGACTCAGTGCCATGACGATAATACCGATGACGCTGGTCCAGATATACATCGAGCTCCCGATGCTTGGCGCCAAGATACGGGCTGCCGCAAGCTCATACACCATCAAGATGAAGCCAGCAGCAAACGCATACACCCCCAAACGAACTCGTGAATGATTCATTGGGATAATTATAGCGGGAAATCTATCTAAAAACGAAACTGGCGGAGAGACAGGGATATCACTCGCTTTGCTCGCTCTTCCGTAACAAAAGGGACCTCAGCAAGCTCAGGTTTCCTTTTGTTGCTCCACCGAACCCTCTTTTACTGCGTAAAAGTCAGGGTTCACAAGTCATTATTACTCCGCCATTGAAAACAGCCCTGTCGGGCTGCTTGCACTGGCGGAGAGACAGGGATTCGAACCCTGGGTGGCATTGCTGCCACACACGCTTTCCAAGCGTGCCAATTAAACCACTCTTGCACCTCTCCGTACGACTACTATTCTATCAAACTGTTGCAAAAATTGCTTTTTGCCAAAAACCTGTTGTAATTTAGCAACAAATCGCGTACAATGAGTCCCAATAACAGCAACGCTAAACAGGGTCGGCTATGCCACGTAAGAAAAAACGATCGTCGGGGCCTATTATTGAACTGGCCAGTGTGACCAAGGAATTTGGCCACCGTGACACCCTGCTCAAAGCTCTGAACAGTATTTCTTTGACTATCGACAAGGGCGAATTTGTCGCAATTATGGGCCCGAGCGGATGCGGCAAGACGACCCTGCTGAATATTTTGGGCTTACTCGACACCGCAAGTGATGGCGACTACAAACTTACTGGTACTTCTGTCGACAGCTTGTCGTCACGACGTCGCGCGAATATTCGTTCACACGAAATCGGCTTTGTATTCCAGAGCTTCAACCTCTTGCCACGCATGTCTATCATCGACAATGTCGCACTGCCCCTAACCTACACCCATATGGCACGCTACCGACAGCTCAAGGCTGCCAGTCGCCTCCTCAAGACATTTGATCTCCAAGAGCGAGAATACTTCATGCCAACCCAACTCAGCGGTGGCCAACTCCAGCGAGTCGCCATTGCCCGTGCGCTCGTCAACAAACCGAGCATCATACTCGCCGACGAACCTACCGGCAATCTCGATAGCAAAGCAAGCGAACTCATCATGAGCGAACTGAGCGATATCCACAAGCGTGGCAACACCATCATCATGGTGACGCACAATCCCGACCTCACTACCTACGCGACCCGTATCATCCACATGGTCGATGGACGTATCGCACGAGACACCAAGCACCCAGAGCCAGAAGTTGACCGCACCGCCAAGCGACCACTCGGCGCTACAAAAGCCAAGAGGGGCAAATCATGATATTGCCAAACCACGTCCGTGTCGCCATGGAAAACCTCCGCAGCACCCGCGTGCGCACTGCGCTCACGACGCTTGGAATTATCATAGGTGTGCTATCTATCACGCTTGTCATGGCACTCGGCGAAGGCGCCAAACGGACTCTAGTCGATCAGATAACTGGGCTTGATAACGGCATCATCATCGCCAAGCCAGGTGGGGCCGAGCAACGCAACGCGTTTAGTGCCTATACGCCTTTTTCGATATCGTCAGCCTCGACACTGACCGAACGTGATGTCCGAGCTATCACTGAACTCAACCAAACCAGTGCAGCCGCACCGATCATGTTTATCAATGGCACAATCAAGTACAAAGAAAAAGTCTCGAAGGGCACGCCTATCATTGCCACCACCCCTGACTTTGTACCGCTGATGAAAATGGAACTGGCCTCAGGCCAATTTGTGAGCGATACCACCAACCGCGATACCGTCGTACTTGGGTACAACACCGCGCTCGACCTCATCGGCACAGACCAAGCACGCGGTCAGGAAATCATCCTCAAAGGTCGTCCCCACACCGTCATCGGCGTCTTCAAACCAACTCGCGAACCAATAAACGCTGTCGGAGTCGATCTCGATCGTAGCGCCTTCGTCAGCCTCGACGATGGCAAGAGTTTCAACCAAGGCATTGCCCAAATCGGTCAAGTCATCATGCGTGCGACCGATCCTGGAAGCGCTGCCGCCACTGCCGCGGTGATTGACGCCAAGATACTCAGCAACCATGACGGTGAACGAGATTTTGTTGTCGTCGAGGGCAAAGACGCTGCCGAAACCGCCAACGCGTTTTATGATGTAATCGTATTTATCACCGCCGCTGTTGCAGCTGTTGCGCTCGTGGTGGGCGGCATTGGAATCATGAATATTATGCTGGTCTCGGTTATTGAACGGACACGCGAAATCGGCATCAGAAAGGCACTTGGTGCCAGCAATGGCCAAATCCTTGCACAGTTCTTGATCGAATCACTCACTATGACCGTCGTTGGTGGAATCATTGGGCTCTGTGCCGCCTATATCATCGCCTTTTTCGTAGCCACCTTCTTCTCGTTCCAGCCCGCCCTTACCTGGGGCATCGTCGGTACCGCAATGGGCCTCGCTGTCGGCGTCGGCGTGCTATTTGGGCTCTATCCTGCAGTCAAAGCTTCACAAAAAGACCCTATCGAAGCACTCCGCCAGTACGAATAAATAGATTTTTTCACCACATAGCACTTTATTACATCTGTTAAGGGATTATCCCTTGGTAAATGCGAATAACGACATTTTTCATGTATCAGTTCACAATTCACAATAATTTTTCGTTTTTCATTCCTCATTTTAGCTACAAATGTAACATCAATGTGAATTGTAAAATGTTACCTGTGAAATGCTCTATGCTCTAGCCCAGTTCGGCTTTGAGCTTTTCGACTAGTTCGACTGGCGTGGGGTCAACGCCATTGAGGATACCGAGATAGATACTCACAAAATCACCGAGCGCAAAGCTCCACGCCAGCTGCTGCAGCAATGTTTCGCCTTGTGGCGTCACGACGATGGGCGCCGGTCGCATCCCACTCAACAGTCGTTCCGTCACCTCAAACCGTTTTTGTACCCGCTCGTGCTCGAGATTTGACCGAATTTCCACCACTGCAAATGGCTTCTCGATTGGATGAGAGCTCCATCCGATAAACTCATTGTGATTGAACTCCGGATATTGGTTGACCCAAGCCGTGTTTTTGGCATTTTCGTTCATGCAAATTTTCCATTTGTTGGCTGCGGGGTAGAGATTTGGCCCCGCATACATGATCACTGTCTTGCCCATCAGCTCAAGCGCCAATTGCTTGGCATAGTTGTGCTCAGTAGGCACACTGCTCGCCCATTCGGCGATACGACCACGTAGCCACTCGCCAACTGCAGCCAATTCACCAACATCATAGTGCGTCACCTGAAGAGGCGCCACAATTTTGACAAACGCACTGACAAAATAAAATGTTGCCATGCGAGGCTGTATACCGCCAGGAATCAAAAACAATGGATAGTGCTTGTCCCGTGCAACCTCTGCGAGCTTGCCGCCTGAGGCGACGACCACTATCTGGGCGCCTCGAGACTCGGCTTTTGTCAGGGCTTCGATGGTTTCCTCGGTATTTCCCGAATAGCTCGATGCAATAAAGAGCGTCGATTCACTGACATGTGGCGGAATGTCGTAATTTCGCACAATTTCAAATGGTATCGTCGTTTGTGGCCACGACTGCACGACCACCATTGGCAAGGCCGAGCCTCCGAGTCCCGCCCACACAATGTTGGTCACTTC
This sequence comes from uncultured Candidatus Saccharibacteria bacterium, assembly GCA_964538665.1. Lineage (GTDB taxonomy): Bacteria > Patescibacteriota > Saccharimonadia > Saccharimonadales > Saccharimonadaceae > JAPUDQ01. The sequence goes on along the minus strand of CAZIEB010000015.1, from coordinate 15,532 downwards.
GCGCGTCGGTACGAACTCTGCATCAAACTGCACCGAGAAATAGTCACACTGGTGCGTGGCGACGCCCAACGCGTCGTGTCGATCTCTTTGTGCAATTGCATTTTGGTTATCAAGAATGTCCATATCACTCCTTTGTCTTAGGCATAGTCGTTACAATCCTTTAAATATCTCTAGAATACGATGATTTTGGCTCAAAATATCTTGAGCAAGCTCAAATCTTTACTCGCTCGCTCCTTCTATGATACAGTAGTCCTAACGATTTAGCATAACAATTTCAAGGGGTGGGCATGGACAAAACAGTAGAACCAATTACAGACGACGCAGAACTCGCAAAGGTGCTCGAGGGTATGCAAGACAATACTGCGGCTCCAGCTCCGGTGCCAGGGGTACCTGCTCCTGACTCACTCAATTTCGAAGAAACAGCTGCTCCTGCAGCTCCAGCTGACGGCAACGCGCCTGCGCCTGCTCAGCCAGCTCCCCTTGATCCAGCCGTTCCCGCAGCGCCCCCTGCCCCAGTCTCTGCAGACCCAGCACTCGAAGCTATCAAAAAAGATGCGCTCGCTGAGCTCCGTCCTCTCGTCGACAAGCTCGATCTCCCTGCCGATGAAAAATTCGACACGCTCCTGCTCATTATCCGCTCGACAGACGACAAATCGTTGGTTCAGAGTGCCTACGACGCCGCAAAAGCTATCACCGATGAAGCCAAGCGCGCCGAAGCTCTCCTCGACGTAGTCAAAGAGATTGACTACTTCTCAAACCCAGCTAGCGGTCAGCCGCAACTCTAAGCAAATAAAATAAAAAAATACCCCGATGACCGGGGTATTTTTTTGAAATCTCAGGCTACATCATACCCATGCCGCCGCCAGGCATACCACCTGCAGCAGGCTCTTCTTTCGGTACATCGACCACTAGTGCGCCCATCGTCATTGCCGTTGCAGCGATAGACACGGCGTTTTGGATCGCTTGGCGCGTGACCGCGACTGGGTCGACCACACCATCTACCTTGAGATCAACAAGCTTTGCAGGGGTCATGACATTGACACCTTGGCCAGCTTTGGCGCCCTGCACCTGTGCAAGCAAGGCATCAGCATTGAGGCCAGCGTTTATCATCAGTTGTCGAAATGGCTGAACGAGTGATTGCTTGACGATACTTCGCCCCGCAGAATGCGAGTCAGCACCATCGGCTTTGAGCGCGTCACTGAGGTTGACGAGGGTTACACCACCACCAGCCACAATTCCTTCGGCAAGAGCTGCCTTGGTAGCGGCAACTGCGTCATCGACGCGGTATTTCTTTTCCTCAATCTCTGTCTCGGTTGCACCACCGACTTTGATGACGGCAACTTTGCCTTCGAGTGCTGCAGCGCGTTTTTCGTACTGCTCTTTGTCGTACTCGCTCGAGGCATTGCCGGCTTGTTCATGGATTTGCGCCACGCGGTTGGTGACATCGGCAACACTACCACCGCCTTCGATAATAGTCGTGGCGTCTTTGCTGACGAGGACCTTGCGAGCTTTGCCAAGTACGCCAAGATCGGCATTCTCAAATGTTAGACCAATATCTTCAGAGATAACTGTTGCACCAGTCAACACGGCGATGTCTTGTAACGTCTCTTTACGGCGATCACCAAAGCTCGGCGCTTTGACCGCAACGGTGTTAAACGCACCACGAAGCTTGTTGAGCACCAGCATCGCCAGCGCTTCACCCTCGACATCTTCAGCGATGAGCACGAGATCTTTTTTGCCAGACTGCGCGATGCGCTCGATGAGTGGTGAAATCTCAGCAACAGAGCTGATTTTCTTATCGGTAATGACAATCGCAGGGTTTTTGTACTCAGCCTCTTGTCGATTGACATCTGTTACCATCAACGCCGAGCTGTAGCCACGGTCAAATGTGAAACCTTCGACAACTTCTGACTCCATGTGGAGGCCTTGGCCTTCTTCGACGGTGACGACGCCACTGGCGCCAACTTTTTCGATGACATCAGCGATGAGTTCGCCAATTGAGGCATCACCAGCCGAAATTGCAGCTACTTCCGCTACACGGCCTTTTTTGCCCGTGACTGGTTCACTCATCTTTTCGAGGCTGCGGAGCACTTCAGCACCCGCGTCTTCGACACCGCGGCGCAGTTCCATCGGGTTGTGCCCCGCTGCAATCAGACGGTTGGCTTCGTTGAGTATATTGTAGGTCAACACCGTGACAGTGGTCGTACCGTCACCGGCGACTTTGTTCATCTTGCTAGCTGCTTGCTTGATGAGCTCTGCACCGACTTTGTAGCCCAGTGTCTCATCGTCAACTTCTGGTATATCGACTCCTTCAGCGACCGTCACACCGTCGTGTGTCACCGTAGGGGCGCCATAACTCTTCTGGATGACCACGTTGCGGCCTTTTGGCCCCATGGTCACTTTGACCGCATCATACAGCGCTTTTGCACCACCAAGTACCCTTGTGCGGGCATCATCGTCATAAAATACTTTCTTTGCCATTTCGTTTCACTCTCCTTCGTTCGTTACACAGCTTGTAGCTAATAGTCCTTAGTTGTATGAGCTATTAGCTATCGGCTATAAGCCATTTGCTATTTGCCGACTTTCGCCAATACATCTTCTTCTTTGATAATGAGATACTCTTTGTCGTCGACCTTGATCTCGGTCGTAGAATATTCTTTGTAGACGACTCGGTCGCCTTTTTTGAGGCTCTTGACCTCTGGGCCGGTTGCTTGCACAACGGCAATCACTGCTTTTTCTTTGGCGCTATCTGGTAAGTACAGGCCACTCGCGGTACGAGTAGCGGCTTCCTCGCGAGTCGCAATCACGCGGTCAGCAAGGGGTGTCAATACGTGTGACATATGCTTCCTCTCCTTTTACGTTCTTCAGTGACTCTATTGTAGCCAAACAAATTAGCACTCGTCAAGTCCGAGTGCTAATTCTTGTAGGTTGCTCTCTATAACTCTATTTAGCTAACCGCTAGGATACCTTCGATTACCAGTGCCGTGTCTTCCCAGCCGTCGACCTCGATGCAATCTATCCCCATCGATTTCACGGGATAATCGTTTCCACCCTCTTGCAGCTTATCTCCAATGAACAATATCTCGTCTTTAGAAATATCGAGCGCGTCAACAAGTTTTTGCATACCATACGCCTTGTCGATACCGATCATGGTGACATCAGTACTAGTCGTACCACCAATTCTTACCTCGAGGTCCGGGATAAGTTCTGCTACTTTGTCGCGAAGAATCGGACGAACATCCTTGTATTTTTCGGCCCACGCATATTTGTCGGCTGGTGTAGCCTGCTGCCCGAGAGCCGACATAGTAATCTGACTGCCTCTATCTTCGATAATCTCACCAGCTGGTTTGTCTACCCAAAGACCAAGCTCCTTCGAAACTTTTTCGAGTGCGTCGACTATTTTTTGCTTCTGTTCCTCAGTCAAATCCTCGGCGTATTGCATCTCCCAGTCTGCCTCGAGTTCATCATATCGGTAATAACGCGTACCACACGTTGGCATAAGATGCAGCCGATTGAGATGGTGCGGCCGCACTTCGAGTCGATCGACTACTTGCTTGGTAAATTGTTCATATTTACCACCCGAGATTACACATACATCATATTTTTCTAGCAACTTTCCTAGCAACTCACTCATTTTGTCGCTAATTGGCGACTTTGTGACAGCGAGTGTGTCATCCAAATCAAATGCAATTACTTGTCGCTTAGGCATACATTTTCCTCCGTTTCTTCTCCCCTATTCTACCAGAGGTTGACTTTTTATAACATATATGATAATAATATCAATAGTGTTCAGCACCGCACATCGACAATTGGAGGTATCATGCAGTACATCGATCACCTCCCTCGTGAGGTGCAAGGTACACCCTTGGACATTATTGCGCCGGTAGGTGGCTTCGGCCCCCTTATCGAGCAAATCGCGTCTCAGGGTTTGCTTATCGAGGCTCACGATCCACGGGGTAATATGCTCGTGGTTATAGTCTCGACAAATTCAAGTGAAAGCCTTGTTCCCGCTCGCGGTGAAGAGGTTTTCCTCGAGAACTGTACTGTTGCCCTACTCGACGAGATGGGACACAGCACTGGGATCCACGCAGATGCTTGGGTCTCTTTAAACCCAGAGGTCAAGACTGCCGACTTACCCGCCGGCAAATTGATCGTTTGGAACCCCCGCCAAATCAACTCGAAGGAGCACGATGGATATTTTCGACCGGCTGGATGAAGCGGCTGGATTCGTGAGCACTCGCGAGCAGAAGCCGATGCACAGCACTATCGTCCGCGATCAAGTCGTTGTCCTGTGGGACGGCGACAAGCCCGCACAGTATGCCGTCACCTGCCGTCCTTCTGAGTGGGAGGACAAGCTCGCTGCCAAGTTCGGCGTTCACCTGCGAGGTACTCCCCGCTATGCGCGCGCATTCCTGGACGACAGCAAGCAACTCAAGGTCGTCGGGAACGACGAGAAGCTCATCCAGTACGCCAGGAGCAGTGGGATCATCTACACCCACCTCCTCAAGAAGGATCAAAAGCCTCGGCGCTGAACACGTCGCCCCGGTACGGACTCCCACAAGGAGCACCGCCGGGGCGCGATCAATTCTTGACATAATTTACAATTTAGTCGGGTTGTGTTATAATAAATGTTTGATGATAGTCAATCCAGAAAATGAATCCGGTTTCCAGTGCCCTTCTGGTTGCATAGCACCAGAAGCCTGTGTCAATATGGCAAATATTCGAGCTCTCAATCATACTAGAGCTGAATTAAGCAGTACTTTAGATGATCCGAATCATCTCGAAGCAATTAGGGCGCACGCTGGTAATCTCGGCTCTATTACCGTTCGTGCTGCTACACTCGAAAAACAACACTCGGCACTATACTCTAGCTGTGGGCTTTACCGAAATGTCGCAGACAGCTTAACGACTGCTCCAGTTGAACTAGATGAAATGCCGGAACTTGACAATTAGTCAAGCTTATGCTAACATTGAAGTATGGAAAACAAAACAAACACCCAACCAGAATTAGTCACAAATAACACTCCTGAAGCCAGCATCTCTGACGAGCAAATTGTAGCTCAAGCACAAGAAACAGCTCGCCAGGTGGGCGCAGTAGCCGAAAGGGCTGCGTATGTCGTAGACAAAAACGGCATAGTCATGACTGATAACGAAGTTGCGAACACTCTAGCAAACCGAGCCCTCGACGTTAAATAATACTAATTTAAACGGTTAAGTAGACGACTTTAATGTCGTCTACTTTTTATTTGTTATGTCCGCGAGTTCCCTCACCACCTCACTATCATTCCATGGCAAGCGCTCGCCAGACACGATGCGGAATTGCTCGTGTCCCATGCCCGTGACCAGTACAACATCACCGGTGCGGGCGATCTTCATGGCTTTTTCTATGGCATCCCGTCGGTCGGCGATCTCTTCGAGTTTTGGCTCTCCCCCTGCCCCAATGATGCCTTCGCGAATCATATCGCGAATCGCCTGCGGGTCTTCGTTGTAACTCTCTTCATCGGTCAAAAAGATTCTATCTGCCAATCGCGCGGCTATTTCGCCCATAATTGGGCGCTTGCTCTTGTCACGATCACCGCATGCACCAAACACCAGTATCACGCGGTTTTTTGTCACGCCACGAGCCGCCTCGAGTAGTTTCTCGAGTGCATCGGGCGTGTGGGCATAATCGACGATGACATCATATGGCTTGTCGATATCGACATACTCAAATCGCCCCGGTACCCCCTCAAGATTTGCGATACCGTCCTGGATAGCGTCAAGTTTGACATACATCAGGTAGGCAGCGCAGGCAGCGGCAGTCATGTTGTAGACGTTGTATTTGCCAGGCAGCGACGTCGTGAGATCGAGTGACGTCTGGTGGTCAAACACGACCCTGGCCTCTGAGCCTTTTTTGTACAGCTTGACCTGCTTGATACGACAGTCGGCCGTCTCGATGGTCCCGTAGCTAATCTTGTGCTCCCCTGCCTCGTAATCATTGAAGTAGTCGTACCACTCGTCATCGGCATTGAGTACGATAAATCGCGGCTGGTTTGCAAACAACTTGGCCTTGGCGGCGGCATAACTCTCCATCGACCCGTGATAATCCAAATGATCTTGAGTGAGATTGGTCATGATGGCGCACTCCACCGGCACCGTCGCCAGCTTGTGCTGATCGAGAGCATGGCTGGTGACCTCGAGTATCACATAGTCGACGTCGGCTTTGCGCGCTTTGCGGAAAAATTTTTGCATCTCTTTGGTCGAGGCAACTGTTGCATTGAGATCGTTGATGTGGCGCGTGCCGTTGACTTCGATAACCGCAGTCGTAAACATCGCCGTCGTAAATCCCGCTGCTTTGAAAATTTCATTGGCATAATTCGCCACGGTCGTCTTGCCGTTTGTACCTGTGACGGCAATCACTTTGAGGTCGCGGGCCGGATAGCCGTAGCGAGCACTGACCACATGCACCCTGCTGCGACGATAGACTTCTTCGAGGCCCCGCACCACCGGTCTAGGGACTGCTTGACGCACCTTGCGCACCACTTTGTCTTTCATAACCCTATAATCTCATGAAACGTAGAATATGAAAAATAAAACGTCACCACCCACATCTGTTATACTGGCACCAGTGAAAATTTTAGGAATCGAGACAAGCTGTGACGAGACCGCTGCCGCTGTGGTCGAAGATGGCGTGCGGCTACTGAGCAATGTCGTCCATTCGCAGGTGGATCTGTTTGCCTTTTATGGCGGTGTTATCCCCGAGGTCGCGGCGCGATCACATATCGAATCAATCATCCCGGTCATCGATCAGGCTCTCTCTGATGCCACGTGCACATGGGACGATATCGATGCAATCGGCGTCACCTACGCACCAGGTCTCGTCGGTAGTTTACTCATCGGCACGCTCACCGCTCGCACGCTCGCGCACACCTACCGCAAGCCACTGTACGCTGTGCACCACGTCGAAGGCCATGTCTATGCGAATTACATCACTCATAAAGCTGATAGTCCTCAGCCAATAGCTGATAGCGAGCGCCACACTCGGCAATCGGCAATCGACGGCTTGGTATTGCCAAGACATGTGCCTCAATTCCCCCTGCTCGCGCTTATCGTCTCTGGTGGGCATTCGCAACTGGCACTCTTTCGTGATCATGGCGATTATGTACTCCTCGGCCAAACCCAAGACGATGCTGTCGGAGAAGCCTTCGACAAAGTTGCCAAAATTATCGGCCTCCCCTACCCTGGTGGCGTTTCGATTAGCAAACTCGCGCCCAGCGGCAACCCAGAGGCGTTTTCGTTTCCGCAAGCCTCGCTCAAATGCCCGCCCGGGTGCACCCATGAAATTAATACCCCCGCTAGTCCCGCAGATATCGAAGCTGGTCGCGCCGTCAAGGGCGGTCGCGGCGAATGGTTTTTGCGTTCACGCTGTCACAAGTATGATTTTAGTTTTTCGGGGCTTAAGACAGCCGTTCTGAGAGCCGTGCAAGATGCATGCGGCGTAGATCACACCTTTGCCTCACACGAGCTCCCAGCGCGCGTCTCAGACGGCCTCAGGGCCGATGTTGCCGCTAGTTTCCAGGATGCAGCCGTGCGAACGCTCGTCGACAAGACACTCCAGGCATTTGCCGACCACTCCCCCGCCTCGGTCGTGATTGCCGGTGGAGTTGCGGCCAACGCCGAACTACGTCGCCAATTGCAAGAGGCCCTCCCCATCCCTATCGAATACGCCCCTATGAGTCTCTGCACCGACAACGCCGCGATGATTGCGTCACTGGCATACTACATGGCGAAGTATACCGACCCAGTCGATCCCATGACTCTCGAGGTCGTTCCGAGCTTGTCCATGACCGGCACCGCCTGGCGACCCGCCGCAGCGTAGTCCTACCGCGTATATTGACTTTGTAGTGTATTTGTGCTATAATTATATGATATACTCAAAGATGAAACAAACACGTGCTGGAACAGTAAAAGGAGAGGGCGGTTCACACGAATTGCTCTGCATGCATAATGCCAACTGTCTTCACGTGAAAAAGAATTTCCGTTTTTTACAGGGGTGAAAACATGAATTTACCGAAGACCTACGAACCTGCCCACTATGAGCCTACGATTTATGGCCTTTGGGAAGCTGCAGGTGCATTTGCGCCGACCGGCGAGGGCACACCCTATAGCGTGGTGATGCCACCACCAAATGCCAACGCGAGCCTCCATATCGGTCACGCGCTTGATATGAATCTCAAGGACATCGACATCCGTTACCACCGTATGAAAGGGGATGATGCAATCTTTATCCCTGGCTCTGATCATGCGGGGTTCGAGACCTGGGTTGTCTACGAAAAACACCTTGCGGCCGAAGGCAAGAGTCGCTTTGATTTTAGCCGCGAAGAACTATACTCGCAGGTATGGGACTATGTCGAAGCTCGGCGTGGTGACATGGAGCTCCAACTTCGGGCACTTGGCACCAGCTGCTCTTGGGAACACGCGGTCTTTACGCTCGACAAAAAGGTGATTGATACTGTCTATTCCACATTTAAGAAGCTCTGGGACGATGACTTAGTCTACAGGGGCAAGCGTATTGTCAATTTTTGCACGACACATCAGACAAGCTTTGCAGATATCGAAGTGGCCTACAAAGAACAGCAGACCAAGCTTTGGTATATCGCGTATCCGGTATTGGATCACGTCGGAGAAATCGTCGTGGCCACGACTCGTCCAGAAACGCTGCTGGGTGATACCGCAATTGCCGTCCACCCTGATGATGCTCGCTACAAAAAGTTTATCGGTTCAAAAGTACTGGTTCCTCTGGTGGATAGGGAAATACCAGTCATTGCTGATGATGCCATAGATCCGAGCTTCGGTACTGGCGCCGTCAAGGTCACACCAGCCCACGACCCGACAGACTTTGACATCGGTCAACGTCACGTGTTGCCTCGCATCGAAGTGATCGGTCAAGACGGCACAATGACCGACCAGACGCCGTCGATGTTCCACAATATGACCGCTGAAGATGCCCGCAAAAACATCGTCTTGCAGCTCGAATCCCACGAGCTGTTGCGCAAAACCGAAGACTACACGCACCAGGTAGGGCACTGCTACAAGTGTGGTACTGTTGTCCAGCCTCTCCTGATGGATCAGTGGTTTGTACGGGTCGAACCACTCGCAAAAAAGGCAATCAAGGCACTAAAAGCAGGGGAGATAACCTTTTATCCGGCCAGCAAACGCCAAGAACTCATTACCTACTACGAACAACTTCGAGACTGGAATATCAGTCGACAGATTGTTTGGGGTATCCCAATCCCGGCGTTTCAACAAATCGATAACCCCGAAAACTGGATGTTTGATACCCGCGTCGATCAAGAAGAGATAGAGGTAGATGGCAAGAAATTCCGCCGTGAAGAAGATACGTTTGACACGTGGTTTAGCTCTGGGCAGTGGCCGTTTATTGTGACTGATGTGCTCGACGAGGGAGAGCTTGCACGATTTTTCCCGACAAGCCTGATGGAAACCGGTAGCGACCTCTTGCGACAGTGGATTGCGCGCATGATTATGCTGTCACTGTATCGAACCGATACTGTGCCATTTAAGACAGTCTACATGCACGGCATGGTCAACGATGAGATGAATCAAAAGATGAGCAAGAGCAAAGGAAATGTCGTCAATCCGATGGAGATTTTGACCACTCATGGCTCCGATGCGCTGCGCATGGGCGTCATAGCGGGTCGTAGCGCCGGTCAAAACCAAGCATTTTCGACGGCAAAAGTCATCGCCGGTCGAAATTTCTGCAACAAACTATGGAATATGGCGCGCTATATCGAGGCCAACACCGAGACATTTGATGAGCGCACCCCGTCGCCCAAGACTACCGCTGACCACTGGGTCATCCGACAATTGTCAATCGCCGCCAAAGAGATAGCCGATCGGGTCGAATCGTATCGGTACGCCGAGGCAGCCGATTTGGTCTATCACACCATCTGGGACGATGTCGCCGACTGGTATCTTGAAGCAAGCAAAGAAACGACCGGGGAAGGGATGCTGGCCTGGGTGCTCGAGACATGCCTCAAGCTGGCGCATCCATTTGCACCATTTGTCACCGAGGCTATCTGGACGACGCTCAAATTTGATACATCACTCCTCATCCGAGCCTCGTGGCCGACCGCGACTGAGTTTGATGAGATTGCTGCGGCTGAATTTGACCAAATCAAAGCACTTGTCATCGAGACGCGCTATGTGGCATCAGAGCTCCCAGGGACAAAACATACCCTCTTGTACGAGCACGATAGCCTAATAGAAGACAACCGCGGACTTATCGAGCGACTCGCTCATCTTGGGCTCGTCGAACACGTCGAGCAGCCTCGTGGTGTCAGGCTCGCGGTACCAAATCGCGAAGCATGGCTCGCGGTCGATGCCGAAACCCTGTACGAACACCAGACAAAGCTCGAACTACGGCTTGTCGAATGCCGTGATCACGTCGCCAAGCTACAAGCCCGTCTCGACAATCCATCGTATGTCGCATCCGCCCCAGAGCGCATCGTTGAAGAAACCCGCCAACAACTCGACGAGCGACTCCAGCTCGAGAAAAAACTTATCCACGAGCTAGAAGTCCTCGCTGATTAGCCACGCACGTAGGCGTAGGCAATTTGCATCATAAAGTAGGCTTGAAACAAGCGTAGTGACACTGGCTGCTCTTCGGCAGACAGATGATCTTCTCGTTCTTGGCGTTTGGCGGCAAGTGACGGTGCATCACTAGGAGACGCTTTGACAAAATGTTTGAGCATCGTTTTGTCGGTATGGTTGTGCAAATCTCCGAGAGATTTCTGTATAGGTTCATCAATAGCGGTAGGGCGAGGCATCGATGTCTCCGCAACGCGCTGGGATTTGTTGCGAAGCGGCTGTGGATTGACGATGTCTTTTGCATGTGTCGCCGACAAAACGACCGCAACAACCAACAGGGCTGACATGAGGGAGTAGGCAAGAGTGTGAGTGTGGTGATTTTTTGTTTTCATGGTGTTATAGTCTTATGTTAGCATAAGCTTTATTTTTTGTCAATACTATGTCAGTACTAATACATCAAACGTTGGTGCATGTCTTGGAGCTCTTCCGTGCTTGCCTCATAGGCCTGAGACATCACGTCAGCCTCTGTATCGCAGGGTATCAAGTGAACATGAGCATGTGGCACCTGGAAGCCTTCGACGCGCATACAGACCCTCTCAGGCTGTAATTCTTCATGCATGTGGTGCATCAATGTCTTGGCAGTCTTCATGACCGCAAAGTAATCTTCGTCCTCGAGGTCCTCGAGATGATCAACTTGCTCGCGGGGGACCACAAGGATATGCCCCGGCTGTCTGGGATTGATATTCAAAAACGCATAGGTGCGCTCGTCCTCGTAAATTTTATAACTAGGGATATCGCCGTTGATAATTTTGGTAAATATACTTGGTTTCATGAACTATAGTATAAAACATATTCACTGTATTGTGTATTGACCCCTGAGGTGATACGCTTAGCTTACGTTTGTGCTCATCTACTTTCGGAGGTGGTTATCGTGACACAGACAGTACCAATGGCCTCGAGTGCACTGCCTATGAGCTGGCAGGAGTTCCTGAACCTCGGTTTCGGAAACATCTTGTACTTCGCTCTGGCTGGCCTCATAGCCCTAGCGTTCAAGAACGAGTGGATCGGTATCGTCACATTCGGCCCGTTCGACCGCGGTCTTCGGGAGTTCTTCGGCCGGCCGCGCAAGCTGCTAGTCCAGGGACCGCACCCTTACATCAAGGGCCTCAGCAACATGAGGCGTGTCTCAGTGGCGAACAGCGTCATCGATGTGGGTGGCCGAGTGATACATGCGACCGAGAAGAAGGTGTACGAATACAAGCTTTCTTTCCTGGTGGCAGTGATCGACGAGATCGCGCACATCAAGACTGCGGTCTACTACACGTTCGACGAAACCAAGGCCGACGCCTACAACGCCCAACGACAGGCCTACATCGTGCGCAGGATCGCAGCCGCGGTTCGCACACTGATCGAAGACGACGGGCTCGACTTCGCTGATCTGACTGTTGAGAAGATCGCTGAGAAGTGTTCGGAAGACCTGATCAAGTTCACTGGCTCACAGATCAACGGCTTGACGGGCTGCGAATGCACCCCAGTCGATGCTCAGATCTTGGCAGACCAGATGGGTGGCGACTCCCGTCTACCAGGAAGCGTCGTAGGCGTCCCAGATATCTTCGGTAGTGGCCAGACAGCCGCCGCTTGAAGATCATCTTCACCTCCGGCCCCCTCGTGTATGGCCTGCACGAGGGGATTCCTATGTAAAATCAAAATAACGTACACTCGTACCAAACCACTCAAGGGATTATCCCTTAACAGAGAGAATAAGTTGTTATTGTAGCTAGTGTTATTAAGTTGCAATCATTTCATGTAGCTCTTTACGCATGGTCCGTAAATCTATATTGTCGTACTCCTTCACAAATGATTCGTATTGGCGAGGGCCGTGTGACAGTACTAGCTCCGGGTGTACCCAGTCAAGTTTGAGCTTGTTGATGTATGCTTGATAGCTCGACCACTGCCAGGATTCCCATAGACGCGGATTGAGATGAATGTAGCGGGTAATATGAGCAAGGTATGCCTCTTTGTTGATCAGGGAAGCACGATAACTGCTCTGGAACACGTGACCTTTGGATTTGTATTTTTTATTGTAGTACATTGAGTATTTCGTACTGACTGAGCGCATATAACCGGTCATCGCGTCGGGGTCTTGGTGCTGAAAAAGCAGTAGATGAAAGTGATTTCCCATGAGGCAAAAGGCAACAATATTGAGATCATACTTCCGAATATCAGCACGCTCAAGTTCGGATTGTTCGCTTGGAACCTCAAGTAGGTGCGCCCTGAGCAAGTCCAAGAAGTATTGTCGGTCTTGGTTATCACGGAACAGCTTGCGTTCACCAGAGGCCCGGTTATAAACATGGTAATACGCTGGCGCATCAAATGATTTTACTATGTGTTTGGTGGGCATAAATATATACTATAGCAACTTGTTTCATCTGTTAAGGGTTTATCCCTGTCACAATGGGTTCAAGTAACTTAGTCCAAGGGAGAAATGGCTAGCCTCTTTGGGCTGGTGACATTTCTCTTGGCGCAATTCTACAACCGCGCTCGAACCCATTTTAGCGCAAAAGCCTGAAAGGCGGGCGGGGCGTCGCCCTGCCCAGCCGAAAAACCCACCTCCTTTTGCATTATTTTTTAGGGATTTCCCCCGCCGAGATTTTTTAGAAGCTGAAAAAGGTGGTGGTTTTTCGGGGTTTGCGTTTTTTATATAACTTATCCACCGATACCCAAGCTATCGTCTTTCCTTAATTCTCGCAAAGTTCACACTTTTCTCTCTGTTTTTAACTTTTTCTTGTTTACTTTTTTCTTTCCTCTTTTCTCGCTCTCTTTTTATATAAATATAGAGAAGAATAGATGGGTGTGTGGTTGTTGGTCTGGTAATGCTGTTGATTGTGAGTATGTTGCTTGTGGTTTGAGTACGTATGGTGATGTGGTTAAGTGTAGATATACATGAGTAGTTGAGTGTATGTAGGTAGAGATATGAGTGAAGTAACTGAAGCTAAAATACGTACATCAGTGAAGTATCGTCGACCATTGAATGAGCAGCAGATCACAACACTGCATCTGCTGTACTGGTATAGGTTTTGCACCGGCAAACAGCTAGCCCGCTCACTGAAGAAATCCAGCCCCAAAGCAATCCAAAACAAGCTTCAAATACTCGAAGACCAAGCTCTCATCGGGAAACGCTACGACAAAAGCTACAAGCTCGCGGGTCGTCCGGCGGAGTATTACATAACGCCTAAAGGCGCACGGGCACTCGAAGGCGCCAAACCAAATACCACCAACCAATGGGCAACCAAAAGCCTCTACAAGAACAAGACGGTATCGGATGAGTTCCTCAAGCACACGGTTACGCTCACGGATACAGCTCATCGTTTCCGCGCTATATACGGTAACAAGCTGGAAGTCATGACCAAAACCTATATGGTCCAGTTTGACTCGTATCCCGCATGGACACCGGATCTCCATCTCAAGATACCGGCACGAGGTGAAACACCAGCAAGACACTACTTCGTGGATGTATGGGACGGCTTGAAGCCCTTTTTCGTCAGTGTCAGGAAAACACGGAACTACGTGAACTTCAAGGAAAGTGGCGACTGGGAGGAAGCGGAAGATGACGCCTTTCCAGCCGTACTGGCTATTTGTAGCGATCCAAACACACAAAAGAAGCTCAGCCAGCAAATGAAACATATTCTCTACAATGACTGGGATGGTGGGCTCATTTTCGCTACAACCACAAAACAACAGCTTTACGAAGCCACAAAACCAACAGGCAAACTATGGCTAAGGATTGACGCGGAGGATGAGGCGGAGCTGGTGTCGTTGGCGAGGCTTACGCTGAAAGAAGATGGGTGAAGTTTGGTATAATCGTAAGTACTATGTATTTCTATCACGGCATACCAGAAGATATGAAAGGGACAGAGCTAATCCCTCTTAGCAAAATGCTCGAAGTAGACCTAGACTTGCGGGCTAAGTATCTTGAAAAGTACAAAGGACGCGAGGAGATACTAGAGCGAAAAATACCGCTACTGGACTGTCTGTGGAACGACGTGGTACAACTCTTGCCACTACACCCCCGCCAACTTTTTGAATTGCAAAAAGAACTCGATTTAATCCCAGAGATTCCCGACTACAACTACTATCAGATTGACACGAGCACGCTCGATCCGTCTAAAACAGTTGTGTACTTCAAAACCGCTCCTGGTGAAGAAAATGTAACCGTCAAATGGCTCAAAGATGTGAACCTCGAAGAACTACAAGGGATTCCCGAAGCGACACGGAAGTATTATGAGAGTATGGTCGGAACGGGTGAACCAGTATTTAATTACCAATTTGTACCGCACATCATCTACGAAGGGACTGTCGATGTTTCATCGGCTCAGGTGATAAATTTACAGAGTTAAAGCTTGTTTCTCAAGCGTGAGCATATTGACATTATGCACAAAATGTGCTAGATTGAACATTAGTTAATCTAAAAATAACACCACCACAATGAGCGAACGAATCCCCACACCAAGCACCGAATTCTCTAATCAATCTACTAGGCGAGATATAGCCGAGAGTATTCCTGCTGGCGAAGAACGCAGATACAATATTCTCGAAGCACAGGAAGCCGCATACGCCGCAAAGCCGTTTATGGATGTAGCGACAGACCTGTATGATACGTACAATAGTCTTGAAACTTACGACTATCTGGAAGATGTAGTTGGAGAAACTAACCTGCAACCACTTGTTGCGTATGCAGAAAAACGAGCATATGACGCAGCGGAAACGAAAAGTGTTCCTGAACTGACACATAATGAGAAGTCTATCATTGACGCATATCGGGCAGAAAAAGAACTTTTGAAGTCTGAGCAAGCAATCGCTGATAGCATCGGTGAACTAGAGCTCAGCTCAGACGGACTTAAAGATGCAATAGATGCTGCCTATGACCGCAGTAAACTTGCGACAG
>CAZIEB010000014.1:3079-20888 GCA_964538665.1 uncultured Candidatus Saccharibacteria bacterium | reverse complement strand
ATACAAATTGTGAAGTTTGGAGTTTAACGTCATCTCGGACGTCTACGAACGGCACGCGGCGTGTCTACGCATATGTACGTTTCACGCAGCCACCACATGCTCATAGCAATATGTCCGATTATAAAGTGTCGAGGTAAAATATCAAAAACTAGTTATCGACACGTACAGATACAGAAACAAGTCGGTAGATATAAAATCGTTCTATCGCTATCACACTCACTGTAGCAATGGTCATAGAAGCGCAGAATCTACCAATACCACCATACGAAACCACTAGGCTCACACCGGTGATAAATGTCATTACCAGCCCGACAATCGAAAGAATTCTCAACTGGGGCCTACTATAGCGCTTCAATGCCGCCACAAGTAAGCCAGTAGCCGAAATAGTAAGTAGCGATGCGATGATAATATGAAGTATAAGCATGAAAGAACTATACCAACATATCCCAGAAAAGTAAAAAAGCCCGACTGGGCATACTTTATACGTGGCTATCATCTAGGCGGTAGAAAGCCAACGCCGCGTCTCCGTAACTACGATTGTCCACCACAACAACTCCATTAACGGTCGGCGCCGACTCCCTACCTGGATATGATAATATCATAAGCCCTTTAGGATTTAAATGGTTTTTGAGTTGGAAAACTGTGGATAACTGTAAATCATTGTATGGTGGATCTGCGAAGATAATATCAAATTTTTCATCGCTACTCGTGGCCGACCAGGCTCCAACGGATGTTTTGATAAGCTTTGCACGGTCGCCGACATCGAGTGATGTAATATTGTGCGAGATAGTACGCTGGGCGGTCCTGTCTCTTTCGATAAACACGACACTATCAGCGCCGCGACTCATCGCCTCAAGGCCCAAGCTGCCATTGCCAGCAAATGCGTCAAGTACTGTAAGGCCACTGATGTCTCCTAGTATGTTAAATAAAGAGCTGCGAACCCTATCCCCCATAGGATGAGTTTTGAAGCTCCCACTCGTCTCTATCTTGCGGCCACCGAATACCCCGCTAATGATTCGCAGGCCCATGCTAATTGACCCTTTTTTCGGCCTGAATCGCTGCATAGTACCAGGCAATCATCACTGATTTGATAATTATCGGTGCGAGTTGCGTACGAGTAACTCTGGCAAGATGCCTCGTCCAGCCATTTTTTTGAAACTCATTATACATATCGAGCTCGTATACTTTCCAGACCGCTTCTCGAAAAAGCGGAATCGGACCATCTTTTTTGACGCGAACAAGCTGATCGTTGTTGGGTGCGAGATCTTTAAAGCGCAGCGGCGTAATCGTACTCGCAACACCAAATTCAAATAATACATGTGTGGTAAATACACCCTTGGCGCCCCAATATTCCCAGTTTTTGCTCACTTGTTGACGTCGATTTGCCGCAGGAATGATATTCTTTGATTTGAGCGTCGTGCGTAGTTCTTTGGGGTGCCCCCACAACTCTTCTATTTTTTCGCCGAGGGGGTAATGATGGGCAGGGGTCAAACCATCAACAATGGCATGAGACAGCCACGCGGCCTCAAACGCTGCGCGCGTATGGTTGTGAACCGTCAGCGCCTGCGTCAAATTTGCGATGTGATGCTCAATAAGCGTAAATAATTCGGTATCTAGCTCATTGGTCGGATCGATATAGTGCCACGGCTCATCTTTGGCTGGACTTTTGCGCTTGATGCCGTCTGGTCCGTTCATTCCTTCGAAGTGAAGAATTTCGAGTATGCCAGGAAAACTATCATGCGTCGGCAAAATCATTGGTAGCCGCTTGCGCGCAACACGATTAATCTTCTGATGGGCACCCATCATCCGTCCTGATTTTCCTCGAATTGTCGATCCGCTGTACATGTTTCTCTACTGTTTATAGTTTAATTAAGCGTCGTAAGTCGACGGTATACATTCACTCTGTCTCGCATCTCTTGATATTGTAGCAGGTCAATACTGTTTTGCTGGCTATAGGCAATCGCTATTCGAACTTGTTTCACAAGCTGCATGTCATTGAGATGCGCTATCTGAAGGTTGAGTTGGCCATGTTGTGCGGTGCCATAAATCTCCCCCGGTCCGCGCATTTCCAAATCTTTCTCAGCGAGATAAAACCCATCGTCGCTTGCAGCGAGTTCCCTCAGGCGTTGGTTGGTCGTTTGGCGCGATTCCGTCGGCACAATGTAACAGTAACTTTGATGCCCACTCCGTCCAACACGACCTCGAAGCTGATGAAGCTGAGCGAGTCCAAATCGCTCCGCACCCTCGATAATTATCACGGTCGCATTTGGCACGTCAACTCCGACTTCCACAACTGTCGTCGCAACAAGTACATCGAACTCGCGATCAACAAATTGCTTCATCACATGCTCTTTGTCCTGAGCGTTAAGCTTGCCGTGCAGGAGACCTATCCGGCGATGTTTCAATGCTGTTTTTCGAAGTCTTTCGTATTCAGATGTTACGGTCCGCAGCTCTGAGTCATCGCCTTCGATAAGAGGACAGACGACATACACTTGCCTGCCTTGGGCAATTTGCTCGTCGACGGTGCGCAGAAGCGCTGCGCGACTGGCAGGCGACACAATCTTAGTTTGAATCGACTTACGACCAGTTGGTTTTTGTCTCAATATCGATACATCCAAGTCGCCGTAGACCGTTAGCTGGAGACTACGAGGAATAGGTGTTGCGGTCATAGAGAGCACATGCGGCATCTTGCGGGACTTTTTGAGCAGCTCTTGCCGCTGTTTGACGCCGAAACGGTGCTGTTCATCAATAACTACAAATCCAAGCCGATGAAACGAGACGGACTGCTGGAGCAACGCCTGTGTTCCGACAGTAATCGCTACCGCCCCCGATGAAATGGATTCTTTGAGCTGCTGCTTGGCTTTGGGTGACGCCGACCCAACAAGCAACCCTACCGATACGCCAAACGGCTCCAGAAGCGAAGACAGGGTTGTGGCGTGCTGTCGCGCCAAAAGCTCGGTTGGCGCAAGCACGGCTGTCTGGAATCCAGCCCTTGCAGCAACAAACGCAGCAATACCAGCTACGACGGTCTTGCCAGAGCCGACATCACCTTGCAGGAGTCGATTCATAGGTTTTGTATCTTGCATTGACGAGATTATCTCCCATGCCGCAATCCGTTGATCGTCTGTGAGCTGAAACGGTAACTGCCCGACAAGCTCCTGTGTCGGCTTGGTATCAAATTTGATTGGCCATCCTTCGAGCGATTCGTTGTCGGCCTTGTTGCAGAATGCCGCGTACAATAATTCCAGCATCTCCTGGAACGCCAGCCGTTCTTTTGCGGCCATAAGTTCGTGTGGCGATTCAGGAAAATGCACCTGAAGCAGCGCATCTGCGTATGAAATAAGCTTGAAATGTGCCGTGAGGGCATCCGGCAATGGATCCTGCCACATTGAAATCAGTGGTCGTAATTCTGTCAGTAGTGCCCGTATCGCCGCTGTTTTGATACCAGCTATCTGACGATAGATCGGAATGATAGCTACACCTTCTTCGACAATTTCATCAGAATGCCGCACGCTCGGGTTGAGTATCTGGTAGCGCCGATTTGAAAAAACAAACTCACCCGCAACCAGCCAATCACCTTTGGCGGCGATATGCTTGGCTCGATAGGGTTGATTGAACCATGACAACGCGACTTTGCCAGTAGCATCACTGAGGACTGCCTGAGTTATATGAAGCCCTCTTCGTACATAGCGTGAACTGATGTTGGATATTTTACCTTTTACCACCACGTTTCCAGGCTGTAGCGAAGAAATTGATGCTACTTGCGTAAAATCCTCATACTGCCGAGGAAACAGGTGCACCAAATCTCGAGCAGTTGTAAAGCCTGCAGACGCCAGCGTATCAGCAGTTTTCGGGCCAACGCCCTTGATTGCAGCTAATGGCATATCGGGTCGCATGACCTACCTCACGAGCACAAAAGTATTTTTGCCTTTTTTGAGCAAAGAAGGCACAGGCAGAGTCACCGCACTATCTACGATTTTTTCACCGTTGACACTCACGCCCCCGCCCTCTACGAGACGACGCGCCTCGGAGTTACTCTGCACCACGCCACTCATCACGAGCGCATCTACCGCATTTGATGCAGTTGTCGAAGGAATCTCTCTTGCGAGCATGTCGACTTCTTCGGTGAGAAGTTCTGAAAACGCCGTCGAACCAAAGAGAGTATTTGAGACATTTTGCGCCTGATCAGCCGCCGCTGTGCCGTGCACAAGCGCTGTGACTTGGTATGCAAGATATCGCTGAGCTGCCCGCTGTTGAGGATTGGCGTTAAACTCTCTTAACAGTTCATCATAGTCATCAGGAGAAATCATTGTGAAAAGCTTTAGGTAGTCTCCGACGCCTATATCATCAACATTTAGCCAAAACTGATAGAATTTGTACGGCGATGTCATTTCGGCATCAAGCCACACCGCGTTGCCCTCTGACTTGCCGAACTTTTTGCCTGTAGCCTTATCGATGATAAGTGGAACAGTCCAAACATGAGCTTCTTGGCCTTCGAGCTTTTTTATCATTTGGGCGCCAGAGAGCATATTACCCCACTGGTCTGACCCGCCTATCTGGAGTGTCGCTCCATGCGTGCGAAATAAGTGCAAGAAATCATAACCCTGGATGAGTGAATAACTAAACTCTGCATAACTAATACCAACACCACCTTCTCCGATTCGTGCTTTGATAAACTCACGGTCAAGTAACTGTGTCATCGAAAAATGCTTACCGACATCACGCAAGAATGAGAGATAAGAGATATCCTTAAACCAATTATAATTATCGACTAGCTCAAACGGCTCACCCTCTAGTAATCTCTTGTACTGGGATGCAATACCGCGTTTGTTGTGCTCGATTTCCTCAAGTGCTTTTAAATCACGTTCAGCATCGTCTTTCGGATCGCCAATCATCCCGGTCGCGCCACCGACTAGTACAATTGCTTTGTGACCCTGACGCAATAAATGCTTGACCAATAGTACCTGCGCGAGATTTCCGATATGCATACTTGCCGCACTTGGATCAACGCCAAGATAAAAAGTACGAGGCGTATTGATATCCTCAACATTTTTAAATGTAGTTTGGTGTACATACCCTCGCCATGAGAGTTCTTCAGATAATGTCATATGACTAAGTATATGGTATTTGAAGCCATTTTTTCTATAGTTATGCGTTATAATGGTTCTATATCAATGAAGGAGTGGTAGTCTTGTGGCTAAATCGAAACGTTCGAACAAAGCACTAAGTGTGTATTCCAATCTGAACAACGCACGCAAAGCCAAAAAAGATGCAAAAAAACGACGTAAGGCTGAATACCTGGCGACGCTTCCTAAGCATCCCGTCAAGCGAATAATGTATCGCCTGCATCCGAAACGATTCTGGTCGTACTGGACCAGCCGCGAGGGCGGCATCATGGCGCTCAAGATTGCCGGTGTCGGCGTACTGCTCGTCTTTTTGCTCGTCGCGGGACTCTTTGCTTATTATCGTCAGGAAATTGCTGCTATCAACCCGACTGAGCTAGACAGCCGAGTCCAAACCACGGTCACAAAATATCTCGACAGAAATGATGTACTGCTATGGGAGGACAAGGGGCTCGGTGATTATAAGCTTGTTATCGAATCTGATGAGATCCCTGAGCGCATGAAGCAAGCAACTATTGCAATCGAGGACAAGGATTTTTATAAACACGGCGGTTTTAGCCCAGTTGGTATTATGAGGGCTGCCTGGAACAACCTACGCGGCGGTGAGACACAGGGGGCCTCTACCTTGACACAACAACTTGTCAAACAAGTATTCTTCCGAGATGAAGCTGGTGACCGAAGTTTTGGCGGCGTACCACGTAAGATCAAAGAAACCATTCTCGCCATAGAGGTAGAGCGGGCATACAACAAAGACCAGATACTTACTATGTACTTAAACGAGTCTTCATATGGCGGCCGACGAAACGGCGTGCAGTCAGCTGCGCAAACATATTTCGCAAAAGATGCCAAGGACTTGACGCTCGCAGAAGCTTCGTTACTCGCAGCAATTCCGCAACAGCCTGGACGGTTTGACCCGTATAACGCAATGCAAGACTCTGACGCAAAGCGAGACTTGCTTGCCCGTCAGTCGATTACTCTGCGTTATATGGTTGAACAGGGTTATATTACGTCCCAGGAAGCTGAAGAGGCGCGTCAAGTGCCGATTCTTGACAACGTAAAACCGCTCGCTGATCAATTCAAAGATATCAAAGCCCCACATTTTGTACAGATGGTAAAATCACAGCTCGAAAGCGAACTTGGCCAAGCCACAGTCGGCGCCGGAGGACTCACCGTCAAAACTACACTTGATGTAAGAGTGCAGGACGTACTCGACCAAGCAATTGCCGATTTATTCCAAAGTAATGTCCCAGCAGCTGCAAACTTCGACAATGGTGCCGCCACTATGGTTGATAACGAAACCGGTCAAATACTAGCGGTGCGAGGATCGCGTGATTATAATCACCCCGGCTACGGATCAGTCAACTCATCAATTGCGTTCATCCAGCCAGGGTCAAGCATCAAGCCTTTGGTCTATGCTGCGCTATTCAAACAACGGCCTGATGTCAATTACGGAGCTGGTTCTATACTCTCAGATGAACCACTGCCACAAAGTATCTATACAACCGGCGACGGAAGAACGGTACAAAACTTCGATAACAGATTTAGAGGAGCGATTCCAATTCGCTCTGGTCTCGCTGAGTCGCGTAATATCCCAGCAATTAAAGCCATGTACATTGCCGGTAGAGAACTGACATTGAATACAATTCGGGAAATGGGTGACGCGTCGTATTGTACTGATGGCGCGGACAAAGAAGTTGGACTTGCCGCATCTATCGGTGGGTGTGGTCTCAAACAAGTCGAACACGCCAATGCATTTGCAACAATTGCGCGCATGGGTGTCTATCGCCCCGCTGCAAGCGTACTCGAAGTCAAAAACTCCGAAGGACAAGTGATTAAGAAATGGAAAGATGAGAGCAAACAAGTAATTGATCCTCAGATTACCTACATACTCGCAGATATTCTCAGTGATGACGCCGCACGAGCGCCCTCATTTGGTCGTGGCGCCTCAGGGCTCAACGTACCCGGCGTCAAGACTTTCACGAAAACCGGTACCAGTAACGCCGGTACAAAATCGAAAGATTTGTGGATGAATAGTGTCAGCACAAAAGCGTCACTGAGTATGTGGGTCGGTAACCACGATACAAGACCAATGAGTGATGCCTTGTCGAGTCGTATTGGCCCTACTGTCGGCAAGATTATGGAGCGCTCACACAAAGAAATATTTGCTGCCGAAGGCTGGGACTCAAATTATTGGTTCCCGCAGCCCGATGGTATTCAGAGATTGACAGTCAGCGGCAGAAGCGACTTGTTCCCATCTTGGTATAACCGCAGCCAAAGCACACCATCCCAACAAATGGTATTTGATCGGGTATCCAAGAAAAAAGCCACGGAGTGTACTCCAGAGGCCGCCAAAGAAGAGCTCAGCGTCCAAAAGTTCACTGACCCTATTACTAAACGAGAAACATTTATCGCTCCGGCCGGCTATGACGCCAATGCCAATGACGATATTCACAAATGTGATGACATCAAGCCAATCGTCACGCTCATAAACTACAATAACAAGCGGATCACTGCGACTGTCTCGCGCGGCACCCACTCTCTGCAATCAGTACAATTCGTCGTCGATGGTCAAAGTGTAGGCTCTGTCCCGGCAAGCGAAAGTGGCGAATACAGCATAAACTACGACGGCAAGAAAAAAGTCCAAATCTCTGTCACGGCAACTGATTCTGCGCTATACAGTGAAACAATTAGCCGATCATTCGACGACTAACAAGAGGTTCAAATTAGCTAGAAAGATTACTAGGAATCAGTGCGCTGAGGACGTCGAGTTTTGTGAGCGCGTCGAGGCTTCATTGGTGCGGATTTCTTATGGGTCGCTGCGTCTTCCTGCCCTCTCATCATTTTTGCGAACACCATACGACCTGCTTCGGTTTGAAGCACTCGGACGGTCTCGACGTCAACGCTGGCATGAAGCTTCTTGAGCCCCCCGTCTACGACAACCATCGAACCGTCATCGAGATACGCAACACCTTGGTCTTTGTTTTGGCCAGGCGCTACTATCGTGACGGTTATGATTTCTCCGGGAAGATGCATCGGCCGTAGCGCGTGCGCCATTTCGTTGACGTTCACTACTGTGATGTTTTCCGTCCGAGCAACCTTATTGAGATTGTAGTCAGTAGTGCACAGTCGAGCATTCAAGCGTTTCGCAAGCACTAGTAGACGTTCATCGACGCCACCGTCGGATAATACGCCGTCATCGTAAAGCGTAATATCGATATTACCAATAGATTGCAATTCCTGGATTATATCGAGTCCATAGCGGGCGCGCTCTCGCTTCATATTATCTGCTTTGTCCGCCATATACTGCAGCTCTCTCACGACGCTTTTGGGTATTATGAGCTGGCTCGTCATAAACCCTGATCGTGCAATCGATACTATGCGACCATCAATCAGTGCGCTCGTATCGCATATAATTCTTTGCCGCCGCGATAATGGTGTCGTACGCAATGTTTTCAGCGTCAAAAACGTGGTCTGCGCGAGCACAATGCTGAGCAGCACAATATAAATATAATTCATAGTTACCCTTTCTTTTTAGGTGTTGTGGTAAGGTAGCCTCGCAGCGCCTCGACAAGGGATGCGGTGGGTTTGATAAATGGCTCTTTTTTTGCGGTTGGAGGCGCAACCGCGAATTGAAACCCGAGCTTTTTTGCTTCGGCAAGTCGTTTGGTGGCAGCCTGAGCCGAACGCAACTCGCCGCCGAGCCCGACCTCACCAAATACGACTGCGTCGTGATCAATTGCGCGCCCTGATGCAGCGCTGGCGATAGCCATGCAGACTGCGAGATCTGCCGCTGGATCACTCAGTTTGAGGCCACCAACAACATTGAGATAGATATCTTTGTCTCCTAACCGGAGCTTGGTTCTTTTTTCAATGACAGCGACCAAGAGCTGCATGCGGTTTACATCAAAGCCGCTCGACGCTCTTTTAGGATATCCGAAATTTGAGGGTGTGACGAGTGCTTGTATCTCTACCAGGAGCGGTCTGTTGCCCTCCATAGTAGCTAGTACTACCGACCCATCAGCATTTGAACGCTCCGAGAGAAGTGTCGCCGATGGGTTGTCGACGCTGACAAGACCACGATCGCCCATTTCAAGCAGCGCAACCTCCGCGGTAGATCCATATCGATTTTTTATAGCTCGCACTATCTTAAATCCGCCGTATCGATCGCCCTCAAACTGGACGACTACATCGACGAGGTGCTCCATAACCTTTGGCCCAGCAATACTCCCCTCTTTCGTCACATGGCCTACAAGTATCACTGTCGTATGAGACTCCTTTGCGGCTTGAATAATAAGGTTCGTCGAGTTGGTAATTTGGCTGACAGTACCTGGAGCGCTGGATATTTCAGCCATCATCATCGTTTGTACTGAATCAACGATTACGAGTGAATACCCGCCAGAGCGAATAGTTGATCCAATATCATCTGCGCTCGTACTCGATGCTACCTCGAGCTGAGGGGCGTTCACACCTAGCCTATCGCCTCGCAGTTTGATCTGGCCGGATGATTCTTCTCCAGTCACATACATAACAGGAGTAGTTGTCGCAAGAGTAGCTGCAATTTGTAAAAGAAGTGTACTTTTGCCAATCCCGGGCTCACCGCTCACAAGTATGACACTTCCCGGCATGAGGCCACCGCCAAGCACTTCATCGATCTCCTCAAACCCGGTCTTATAGCGATCAGATATCGCATCGATTGGCACATGGGAAAATTCTAAGCCGCTCAGTGCGGCGCCGCTCGATCGGCTGACGATTGATTTGCCCGCAACTGGACGAGGAGAAACTTGCTCTACCAAACTATTCCATGCACCGCAATTGTCACAACGTCCCGACCATTTTGAATACTCAGCTGCGCATTGTTGACACTGAAATCGCGTTGAGCTTTTTACCATTAAATTGATGGTACCTCAGGAAGTAGTCGCGAATCAATACTTCTTTGTAAACCTTGTGCTGTAAGGTTGAGCTCTTCAAGCTCTGTTGATAGCGCACGGTACAATGTTATCTTTTGATTAAGATCATTTCTTTGACTGTTGAGTGCTGATTGACGAGCAACGAGCTGAGACCTCTGTGCATTGAACGCCACTTGCGTCGAGAATGAACCACTATTTGCTTGTTCGTTGAACGCTAAAATGTCTTGCTGCAATTCTTGGAATTCTTGAGAATATTGATCTGATTGTGCGGTAATATCAGTAGCTAGTGCATTGAGTTCTGCGACTAATTGCTGCTGCCGAGTCTCAAGCTCCACAAACACTGTTTCGTATCTTTCCGACAGCAATACTAGCGAAAGCCGATTGATGAAATACTGGTCATAATACGCCGTGAGCGGTTCAGGCAGATTTTTTACTTCCGTACCGAGCATAGAGTGCAGTTCATTGTAGCGGACGCTAGGGTCGTCCTGATCGTAGAGTGCAATTCGCTTTTCAATGCGCTCTGAGCCTATTTTTGGGAGAGCATCGTCAATCATGGCATTCACCCTCAACCGCTCTTGATCTGGTAAACGGGCATACGCGACATGCAACATCTCATGTGCGGCGGTCACTTCCTTTATACCGTCCAATCTTGGGTCATCAATGTCATAGAGGTAGATATACCGTCCATCATAACAGCCCAATACAACCGATTTTTCTGTATGCAAACTACAGTTTGCATTGAAATCTTCTCGTGACTGTACCATAGGCTGGGCCGCATACAACAAGAATGTCCCTTTTGAATTGAGGGCAGCTCGTGATGAGATTTGTGCGATTTCGGCATCGGGTTTGTACTGCCAGACTATTATCTGATCACTTATGGTTTGTCTGTTAAAGAAAATCCCTATGGAGAGCGTTAGCAGCACCAACGCTATTACAAGTCGCGCAACAGAACTTTTACGTGCGCTCATCTCTCGTATCGCTCTCTGTATGGTGACGTAGTACAACAATGCCTTTTTGTGCCACTACCTCGACAATTGAACCGGGACCTATTTCGTTCGTAATTATTTTTTCTGCGATTGCATGTTCGATTTCATCCTCGATTACCCTTCGCAGCGGTCGTACTCCATGACGAGGGTTGTACCCTTTTTTAATCAGCAAGTTTTTGGCAGCAGTACTGACGCTCAGCCCGATGCCTTTTTTTACTAGCCGGCTCTCAAGTTCACCAAGCTGTAGAAGAAGTATCTTTTTTACATCATGCTTCGTGAGAGCATGAAAGACGATTATGTCATCGAATCGGTTGATCAGCTCTGGACGCATCAGTTTTTCCAGCGCCTTACGTGCGGCTGCTTGATTCTTTTCATGCAAAACCTGTAGTTCCTCGGATTCTTTCGTACTACGTCCAGGGTCGAACCCTAGTTCTGATTCACGGTACATTTCTTCTGCCCCGAGATTGCTTGTAAGTAAAATTATCGTATTAGTAAAGTCTACTTTTTTGCCCTTGGCATCGGTCAGGGTGCCGTCTTCTAGCAATTGCAGGAGCAGTTGAAAAATATCGGGGTGAGCTTTTTCAATCTCGTCAAACAGCACCACGCTGTACGGTTGCCTCCTCACTCGATCGGTCAATTGGCCGCCGTCCTCGTACCCAACATAGCCCGCAGGGGCCCCGACTAGTCGCGCGCTTGTATGGCGCTCTTTAAATTCACTCATATCGATTTTGATGAGTGCACGATCAGAACCAAACACTTCTTTTGCGAGCACGCGTGCAAGCTCTGTTTTCCCGACGCCAGTAGGGCCCATAAATATAAAGGATCCTATCGGACGTTTGCCGGCAGTAATACCTGATCTGCTGCGTCGAATAGCTCTTGCAACTGCGCGGACGGCTTGGTTTTGACCAATGATGTGTCTAGTGAGATGCTTCTCAAGCTTTGTAAGTGTTGCAATCTCTGATTTTTTGAGCTGCGTCACAGGAAGCCCGGTCATGGTTGCAACAGCCTCGGCTACCACATCGGTGGTAAGTGCAGCGACTGATTTAGATGAACGATCCGTCTGAATGGCGTCTAACTGCTCGCGGAGCCTGCTCATGCGCATTTTGTAGAGTGCTGCTCTCTCGTAGTCCTCAGACGCCACCGCTTCATCCATCTTATCTTCTAAATGGTGGATTTCCTTACTAAGTTCTCGGCTACGGCTTGGTCTGTGGCCTTGTTTCACCCGTACCAATGCCGCCGCTTCGTCGAGCACATCGAGAGCCTTATCTGGCATATGTCGCTCGGACACGTACCTATCGGCCATATACGCCGCATCTTCTATCACCTCATCAGACATCGATACACCGTGAAATGTTTCATAATGCTCACGCAGCCCCTTGAGGATAGCAACTGTATCATTGTAGCTTGGCTCTGGGACCAATACAGGTTGCAAACGGCGCTCTAAGGCTGCATCTTTTTCTATGTGTTTGCGATATTCTTCTGTCGTTGTCGCGCCAATCAGTCGTACCGATCCGCGTGCAAGTGCAGGCTTCAGAATATTTGCAGCATCCATAGACCCCTCAGCCGAGCCAGCACCGACGAGGATATGCAGCTCATCAATAAAGATAAGAACAGATGGATCGCTTTCTATTTCGTCCATAATTTTCTTGAGACGCTCTTCAAATTCACCACGGTACTTGGTCCCTGCAACCATACCCGCAAGATCTACTAGCAAAATACGCTTATCCAAGAGATGCTCAGGTACATCCTCGTTGTGTATTCGCCACGCCAGCCCTTCGACAATCGCAGTCTTACCAACGCCAGGATCTCCAATTAATATCGGGTTATTCTTTGTGCGACGACTAAGAATCGTGATCATTCGACTTATTTGCTCTTCGCGCCCGATTACAGGATCCAGTTTGCCCAACCTTGCCATCGCAGTAAGGTCTGTGCCAAATTTCTCAAGCGCCGGCTGCTTACGACGTTGCCTGGTCCGCGTATCTGCATCTCCCGAAGATGTATCAAGTTGTTGCCGATTTAGATAACTTTCTAGTTCAGAAATTAGCTCATCGACATTAACGTGCATATCTCTCAGTAGCACCGTGGCACGTGCATTTTTCTGACTCAAGATACTAAATAATATATGCTCTGTGCCGCAAAAGTCTTGTCGGAATTCTTGGGCGACGTCCCAACTCATGCGCAGCGTGAGCTTTGCCGTCTCGCTGAGCCCCTTGGCGCCAGTACTGACGACGAGTGCACGAGGGGTCATATTGAGCGCGTGGTGCGCCTTGTCTAATGTGACCCCAGCATCAGCCAATAGTTTTGCGCCTACCGATGTTTCCTGGCTCAATACCCCGAGCAGCAAATGTTCAGTCCCAATATATGAGCTACCCAGACCTCGAGCCGACAACTCAGCATGGTGTAAGCTACTCCGAGCATTGTCGGTCAAATGATCAATAAAATCTTCAAAATTTTCTGGCATATATTCGCGTCCTTACCCCATACATCTATTGTAGGTTGTTATCATGAGTTATATGCATCGAGATGTGGTCGATAACTCTGCTCCTAGTATAGCAAAACTGGCACTCTCGTCAACTGAGTGCCAGCTCAAATGTATAAATACTACGATTCGTCTGATGATTGTTCAATCGCGCTGAACAATTCATCTTCAATATTCTTTCGTGGCTTTTTTTCAACCTTCGGCTGAGCCTTCGGTTGCACAGGAGTTATGTCGAGTTCATAGCCTGTAATCTTACTCGCAAGGCGCACGTTCTGGCCACCGCGACCAATAGCGATTGATTGTTGATCCTCGCTGACAAACACCTTGGCTCTTTTTTGCTCATTGTCAATTTCGATAGAGGATATCTCCGCAGGACTGAGCGCATTGCCGATAAAGTTAGCCATATCTTCGTCATAGGTGATGATATCGATTTTTTCTTGTTCTCCAATTTCGTTCATGACGGCATTGACACGAGTTCCGTGGCCGCCCACAAAGGTCCCTACCGGATCGACACCGGGTACATTCGATACAACAGCGAGTTTCGTACGTTTACCGGCCTCACGCGCAATTGCTTTTATTTCGACAGCGCCCGTTTCCATCTCGGGGACTTCTTGTCGGAACAAATACTCTACAAAGGCTTCGTTGGAGCGGGATAATATCAGCTGCGGACCGCGATTATCGCGTTCGACATCTTTTAGAAAGACTTTGATCCTTGACCCGATAGAGTAATACTCGCCAGGAATCTGCTCACTCGCGGGTAATATACCCATAGTCTTACCGAGCTCGACTCTGACCACACGAGCATCGACACGCTGGACAGTACCAACCAAAACAGTCCCAATCTTATCGGCAAATTCTTCCATGACAACTTCGCGTTCGGCTTCACGTAGTTTTTGCAGTACTACCTGTTTTGCGGTTTGTGCTGCGACTCGTCCAAACGCCGTAGCCTCATGTTTTTCTTCAACCACATCACCGACTTTTGCGCCCTTTTTGAGCTCTTGCGCAGCCGCTTCGGTCAACTCGGTTGCAGGGTTTTCGACATCTTCGACAACTTGGTACATGACATACACCGTTGCGGTTCCTTTAACCGTATTGAGCTCTGCACGTACATCTTGGTCTCTGTCTCCATTGTCTCGTCTCCATGCAGCGGCAATCGCCTGCTGGACCACATCCAGGACAATATCTTCTGGCAAATTTTTTTCTTCTGCGATCGTGGTAATCGCGAGAATCAGCTGCTTTACGTTGAGGTCTTCCATAACTCTCCTTTACTTGGTATGAAATAATCCGACCTGCCGGCCGGATATGTACACTACCTAGTATAGTAAGTTTCTTGATAATTGCAAGCTGATACAATAGATAGATATGAAATCTGTAAAACGCCTCTACGCTCAGTTTCTGCCAAGCCACTATGATCTTTCTATCCGTATAGACCAACAACAGAGACGATTCTATGGGAGTGTTACGATACATGGTCGATCACCGCAGACGACCGATCGTATACAGCTACATTGCAGCGAACTGACGGTCTACAGTGCAAAAATTAACGGCGTTGATGTGCCGTGTCAGGTAGCCGAAGATTCGACCATCTCATTATCTGCTCCCATACCACATGGTGATATCGTAGTAGATATTTCATATGGTGGAAATATCACCGAAAGCATGCATGGGCTTTACCCGTGTCATTATCTCAATTCATCTGGCGAAAATGATGAGATATTGGTTACACAGCTAGAACCCCATCACGCTCGCGAATTATTTCCATGCGTAGATGAACCAGAAGCAAAAGCGACCTACGCCCTGTCGATTAGCGCACAATCGCCGGTCCTTTCAAATATGGAATTGGATAGAGTAAATAATGATGGTGAAGTTTCCACATATATTTTCAAACCTACTCCGCGGATGAGCTCGTACCTCCTTGCATTTGTAGTAGGCGACCTTCAGTCGATAGAACAGACTACTGCACGCGGAACAACCGTCAAAGTGCACGCGACATCGTCGCAAGATAAGGATAGTATGGACTTTGCTCTCGATATCGCAGTTCGTTGCCTGGACTTTTTTGAAGAGTATTTTGGTATACCATATCCACTCAAAAAAATAGATCACGTTGCGGTCCCTGATTTTTCGGCAGGGGCAATGGAAAATTGGGGACTGATCATCTATCGAGAACGCGCACTCCTCGTCAACGATACAACGCCGCAAAGCTCCAAAGAAGTTGTTGCGACGATAATTGCACATGAACTGTCACACCAGTGGTTTGGTAACCTCGTGACGATGAAATGGTGGGATGATTTGTGGCTCAACGAGAGCTTTGCCAACCTCATGGAGTATGTGGCTATCGACGCCCTCCATCCTGAGTGGAATATCTGGCTAGAGTATGCAACGAAAGAATCTACCATAGCGGTAAATAGGGATATCCTAAAAGGTGTTCAACCAGTTGCATGTCATGTCCGTCATCCAGACGAAATCACAAGTTTGTTTGACCCGGCAATTGTCTATGCCAAAGGAAGCCGATTGCTACGAATGCTCCATGAAGTGGTCGGAGATGATGCCTTTCGACGTAGTATCGAGCACTACTTCAATACGTTTGCCTACGGCTCGACATCGAGCGATGATTTGTGGCGATCATTCGAAACGTGCACGCATATAGACATCAAATCATTTATGGTACCTTGGCTGACACAAGCAGGGTTGCCAGTGGTCACCGTTTCCAAAAATGATACTGTTGTTTCGATTACCCAGTCTAAGCTAGAGTATGATTTGCACGACCCTACACACCTTTGGCCAATCCCACTTACGAAAACAGCCTCAGATTTGCCGTATGTCTTTTCTGAAAAAACGTTTGCCCTGCCGTCGGACTTTACGCTACGTCAGCCCCTGAATCGTGGGGGAGTTTCTCATTTTGTGACCTTTTACGACGACGATACTTTTGCACCACTTGTTGATGCTATTAGCAACGGTGCTATTGCCCCGGCCGATAGAGTGCACATACTTCACGACTACCTGAGCCTTGCGCGCACTGGAAAACTAGGCTATCCATCGCTCATCGATCTACTGGATGTGTACTCACAAGAAACCGACCAGGCGGTCTGGACAGTTATTCAATCGTGTCTATTCGAACTACAGCGTTTTTGTGCGACAGATGATGAACGCGGTGCATGGAGCGCCTTAGTGCTATCACTCGTCAACAGCGCAATAGAAGAAATTGGGTTACAAGAACGTGACACCGACAGTGATGCAGTCAAGAAATTACGCAGTATGTTACTCACGCTGCAGATTAAAGCTCAGCATAGTGAAACTATTTCACAATTTTCTCATGCCATAGATGCTACGTCGCTAAACGATATTGGCGGCGAGATGCGTTCAGTGTACCTACACGCACTCAGCCAGGAAGGATCTGCGGAGTCTTTCTCACTACTCACTGATGTATATACCGCGACCACAGACCCTCAGTTCAGACAAGAACTGTCCGCCGCTCTAGCGAGCACACAGGACCAAAATCATATTTCGCTACTCATTTATATGTTGAGTGATACTACGAAAGTAAAACCACAGGATACAACCCACTGGTTTGCTCACCTCATGAGAAACCCATCTGCAAAATCACTCACGTGGGATTGGATGGTCCAAAACTGGAGCACGATCAAAAAAAGATATAAAAACGATACCGCATTTGACGCATTTCCTAGATACGCCGCAAATGGTCTATCAACCGCTAAAGAATATGAGGACTACACATCATTTTTTGGTCCTATGCGAGGAGTCCTCGAGCTAGACCGCGCGATACTCATCGGCACACATGAACTGCACACCAGAAGTAGTCTGATTTCATCCCAGCGCGATGATGTGTTCGAGAGGACTATGAGGTACATCGCATAGTTGATACTATAGGTAGATGAATACTCCGTCGTATGATACCTCCTTGCGTCCACAGGACGATTTTTTTAGCTATATCAACAATACCTGGCTCCAGCAAAACCCTATTCCGCCCACAGAAAGTAGCTGGGGAGCTTTTTATGTGTTGCGTGATGCAGCGTCGGATGCTGTCAAAGAAATTTTCGACACGCTCGAGAGCAAGGATACGCAAGCTCTCACCCACGACCAAAGACTCCTAAAGTCGTACTACGACTCAACGCTCCACTTTGACGCGTACGCAGCATCTCACCGCGCTCATTTACAAGAACAAATTGAAAAAATCGATGCCATTACAATGCATTCAGAGTTTGCATCCTTCCTCGGAAAAATGCATCGACGCGACCAGTCAGCGTTTTGGGCACCCTTCGTTGATATCGATGACAAAGATAGCTCACTCCACGT
>CAZIEB010000014.1:0-2979 GCA_964538665.1 uncultured Candidatus Saccharibacteria bacterium | reverse complement strand
CATGATATGAGTCAACTCAAAGCGTATCTCAAATGGAAACTGTTGGACGGACAAGGTGCATGGATAGAAGACGCAACCGCAAAGGTCCATTTCAATTTCTTTGGAACTGTCATTTCCGGAGTTACCACGCAAAAGCCGCTATGGAAAAGAGCAGTTCAGCACGCGGATAATCTCATCATCGGCGAGATAGTCGGCCGAGAATACGCTAATCGACATTTTCCCGAAAGTTCCAAACAGACAGTGCTATCAATTGTAGAAGATATTCGAGCAGCATATAGCGCAAGGATTGATAAGCTCACCTGGATGAGTCCGACCACCAAAAAACGGGCTCACGCAAAACTGCACAACATCAAAGTACTCATCGGCTACCCTTCGGTATGGAAAGACTTCTCTGGCTTGGAGCTTCCCGCGCAGAATCACCTGAGGTTACTGCAAACCCTAAGAGAATTTAACACAGATATTGAACTCAAAAAACTCGGTACGCCTGTTGCTGATGAAGAATGGCATATGCATGCACATACGGTGAACGCCTATCACCATCCAAACCGACTCGAAATAGTGTTTCCGGCAGCTATTTTGCAACCTCCATTTTTTGATCCTCATGCATCATATGCAACAAACTTGGGTGGGATAGGAGCGGTGACAGGACATGAGTTTACCCATGGGTTCGATGATCAAGGAGCTGATTTTGATGAATATGGCAACACAGTTCGCTGGCAAACACCTGAAGAACGTACAAAGTTTGACGAAATGGCAAGGATAATCGTTCGCCAAGCTGATAAATTTGAAACGATACCAGGTACATATCTCAAGGGAGAACTAGTACTCGGTGAAGCAATCGCAGATATCGGCGGACTCGCGCTCGCAGTCGAAGCGCTAGAACAGTCTTCCCGCAACGTCAGCAAAGATGAGTATCGAATGCTATTCGAGTCATTCGCGCGCTGCGAATGTGGCCATACCACACCTGAACGAGCAGTTCAGCTCGCAAAAATTGACCCACATCCACCCGCAAAATTTCGGGTCAACTATGTCGTGTGCCACGTCGACGCGTTTTACCGCACATACGGCGTAACCAAGGGTGATGCCTTGTATCTACCCACGCACAAGCGAGCTCAGATTTGGTAACGCGGCTACTCTATCGATTCTATGTGCTGCGAGACAGTATATTCGCTCCCTGTAACTTCTATACAGCTTAGACGACCGTCTCGTGTCGGAAACCTTTGCAGCCATAGCTCTGCAGCAAACCGCATCTGACGTAGTTTTGCTGGTGTAATTGCAGCCACACCGCCACCTTGGCGTGTTGATTTTCGGTATTTTACTTCAACAAAATATATGGTGGCATCTTTCTCGGCAATAATATCTACTTCACACCATTTTGTACGCCAGTTCGCGTCGATAATATGGTATCCGCGAGCTGTGAGGTAATCCTGTGCAATTTTTTCTGCGGTATGCCCTGTTCGGGTTGAAGACAACGATGCGGTCTCTGCTAATGGCTTCTCGCTGCTTTGAGATGGACGGAGCATCGCCTGTTCAACCATATGCTGTATTGGTGCAAATGATTTCCTATGCAGGGGAGTAACCCCATGTGCGAGCAGGGCGCTTCGATGCCTAGCAGCACCATAGCCCACATGTGACGCAAACCCATACCCAGGAAACACGTCGTCACATTGCGCCATATATGCATCCCGTGCAACCTTGGCCATGACGGATGCAGCACTACAGCTCGGCACAAGCAGATCGGCTTTTTTCATGGTAGTAACTCGCGGATCGTCTAGCAGGGCAATCGTCCCATCAATGATGATTTGCGTAACGTCTTGTAGGTCAATCTGCGCGACGGCTCTCGCCGCAGCCACCTTGAGGGCTCTTGATAATCCTAACGTATCGATATCCGGAGCACTCACCCACCCAATCCCAACCGCATGAGCGGTTTGTTGAATTTTTTTATATGCAGCTAGTCGTTTTTTCTTTGACATCAATTTAGAGTCGGTCAACGACTCTATTTCTACACCGCCAAGTATAGCAGCGCCCACGACGAGTGGTCCCGCCCATGAGCCTCGGCCAACTTCATCAATCCCAAGTATCATATGGACTTTAGTATATATCTAGCCACACCGAGATAACAGTACTCCCTACTAGTAGCTTTGGAGTATCTGGTTACTTAGTCTGCTGGTGTGCCGCTTCAACTGCAGCAGCTTTTGCGTCGAGTTCAGCCTGCTTGGCGGCCTCTGCAGCAGCTTTTTGCTCGGCGGCCTTTGCGGCTTCTTCTTTCAGCTTTGCTTCAAGAGCTTCCGCTTCGCGATCACGGACATCATTTACTGTTTCACGATCAAAATTGACACCTGAAAGTCGAGCACCCTTTCCTGTACGGTTGCGGAGGTAGCTGAGATAGTTTCTACGCACTTTGCTTCGTTTGGTAACTTCGATTTTCAAGACTAGAGGACTATGTAGTAAAAAGCTTTTTTCGACCCCAACGCCACTGGCGACTTTTCGAACCGTTATACGGCTCGTTAGGCTGTCTTTCCGATCAGTTCGGATGACAGTCCCTTCAAAGATCTGCGTTCGCTCTTTGTTACCTTCTTTGATGCGTTGATGAACCCTGACGGTATCGCCAGAACGCACATCGACTACTTTCTTTTTCTTCTGTGCGTCATTCACCTTTTGAATATATGCAAACATTGTGTCTCACCTTAGATTTATTAAAACAATTCAATAGTCAACTATAGCACAAACTTACAGATATGAAAAGACTAAATGTGGTCAATATATTTGCTATACTGGATAAATGGATTACGATAAAATTGCGCTTCAACAGCACAAAAAATTTAAAGGCAAAATTACCACTTCTCTGAGGGATACATCCCCTCTTGATGCGTCGATATTGAGTACCTACTACACCCCAGGAGTGGCTGCAGTCAGCCGAGAAATCGCCGAGCACCCTGAGTCACTTCCCGTCTACACATGGACAAATAACCTCGTCGC
>CAZIEB010000013.1:0-21307 GCA_964538665.1 uncultured Candidatus Saccharibacteria bacterium | reverse complement strand
CCCCCCAAGAAAACATCTGGGTTTGGCTCCGCCAAAGCCTAGAAAAAATCGCCCCACAGGGCGACAATTTCCGTTTTAGTTCCGATTTGGTGCGGATGAGAGGACTTGAACCTCCACGTCCCGAAGGACACTAGCACCTGAAGCTAGCGCGTCTACCAATTCCGCCACATCCGCATGTGATAGTTTTTAATTATAGATTTGTGTTGATTACAGACGATAGCTTGCGTACACGGCAGAAATTGGTAGAAGGCGTTCTACTATTTTTCTGGCACTGCTTCGCTGTGACCCGCCACGTCCGTACACTACTGTCTAAGGTACATAATAGTTTACGGTCATCACGGACGTTTATCGCACAGTTGCCGAATCAGTAGCCGCGCGTTTACGGTTAATGTGCGTTTCACGCAGCTGCCACATCTGCTCGATACGCTTTATATCCTACCATTATGCAAATATCGATGCAATTGAAGGCCCGTACAGTTCGTTGAGTCAAAAGTCACATAGCCTCAGGCGCATATCAACTGTAGAATAAGTGTATATGCTTTTACTCGCGGCTTTTTCTGCTATTGTCATCCCACTACTGTTGATAGTGATTCTGCGTATGCAGGCTCGATATGCAATGGTCATCTCTGCGCTAAGCGTTGGTTTGCTCGGATCGATGGTATGGGAGATGAACAGCATTACGATCGCCGCATCTGCGCTTCAAGGGATTCACCGGGCTGTCACAATACTATGGATACTATTTGGGGCGCTGCTTTTCCTATACGCGATGCAATCGAGCGGAGCAGTTGAGCGAATCAAGCACGGCTTTATGCGCATCAGCGAGGACATGAGAGTTCAGACTGTTATTGTAGCGTTTGGATTTGTTGCAATGCTAGAAGGAATTGCTGGTTTTGGCACGCCAGCAGCAATAGCAATCCCACTTTTGCTGACACTAGGATTTCGGCCAATGCTCGCGGTGGTTGTTGCATTGGTGGGTGATTCCGTACCGACATCATTTGGCGCTATAGGTACACCGCTGCTGGTGGGGCTAGAGAATGTACCGGCTGCAAATCCGTCTCGCGTGGGCGAGTATGTCACAATTATCGATAGCCTATTTGCATTGTTGCTACCGCTCGTACTGGTTGCAATACTTGTCGTGTGGTTTGGACGAAAAAGTCAGCGCCTCAAAGATATATTGGAAATCGCACCATGGGCGCTCATGATAGGCGCGGTATATGTTGTCGTGGCACTTGTCAGCGCACGAACAATTGGAGTTGAATTCACCTCGATAGTGAGTGGACTAGTCGCAATGTCGGTTGCCCTTGTGACCGCACATTTCAATATAGGCACACCGGCTGCAATCTGGCGGCATCATGAGGATAATGCAACTATCGACACGAGTCAGCCGTCTATCAAATCGAGTCTCGTGGTCGCGTGGTTACCCTATATCGTAATTATCGCGCTGTTGGTAATCCAACGTATCATTCCATCGGTGCGTACGATGCTAGAACAGGCTGGTAATCTTGGGTGGCAAAATATACTGGGCGTTGACCAGATAACTTCAACGTGGAGTATATTACTTTCTCCGGGTACTGTGCTTGCGCTCGCTGCTGTTGTGGTAATTGCGATGTATAGACTGCATCCAAAAAAAATCAGTATAACACTTTGGCACGCTTCTTCGAAGGTTTTACTTACGGCCTTGGCGCTCGTGCCTACGCTCATAATGGTGCAGATATTTGTCAATTCTGGTATCAACGAAGCCGGTCTGGTCTCGATGCCAAATTATATCGCATATTTGTTTGCTGCAAATTTTGCTCCGTTATGGATAGCGTTGTCACCGCTCGTCGGTACAATTACATCGTTCATCATGGGTAGTACCACGGTATCGACACTCACCATGTCGCCCGTACAAGCCAGCGTTGCCTCGCAGCTCGGTATACCGGTGGATGTCGCAATGGCGCAGCAGCTCTCGGGTGCAAATGCCGGCAATATGATTGCGATTCACAATGTTGTTGCCGCATCAGCAGTCGCGGGCCTGCATCACCAAGAATATCGTATTATTCGACACACTTTACCGGCAGTTGGTCTTTATCTGCTCTCTTCCGTCATAGGGGTTATAGTGCTCCTAAATTTCTTGGGATGAACACCATTCAATAAGTAGTATATGTATGATACGATAGAGGAGGAGCCCGATAGGGCATATTTTTATGATTGATACCAAGAATATCCGAAACATTGCAATTATTGCGCACGTCGACCATGGCAAAACTACACTTGTCGATGGTCTGCTCAAACAGTCAAATACATTCCGAGATAACCAAGCCGAAATGAGTCAAGACCTCATCATGGATAGCGGCGATCAAGAGCGTGAGCGCGGCATAACTATTACTGCCAAACAGACCACCATTTATTGGGATGATCTTAAGATAAATATTATTGACACCCCTGGACACGCTGATTTTTCCGGAGAAGTCGAGCGCACGCTCAATATGGCCGATGGGGTACTACTCATTGTCGATGCTCAAGAGGGGCCGATGCCACAAACAAAGTTTGTGCTGTCAAAAGCGCTCGAGCTCGGACTCAAGCCAGTGGTGATAATAAATAAAATCGATAAGCCTGCGCAGCGCGTCGAGGAAGTTGAAGATGAGCTTGCTGATTTGTTTTTGGAGCTAGCTACAGATGAATCACAACTTCATTACCCGGTCTATTATGCGGTAGGTCGCGACGGAAAGTCATGGGATTCTATGCCTCAAGACGCGAGCTCGACTGCAGGACTGACCCCAATTCTGGAGGCGGTTCGTACGCATATCCCGGCTCCGGCGGTTCGCGACGGGGCATTTCAGATGCTTATTACGGCGCTGCAGTATGATTCATTTTTGGGTAAGTACGCTATAGGCCGTGTGCAGCGAGGACGTGTCACCAAAGGTCTACCGGTTGCGCTTATAAAAAGAGACGGTACTATCACATCTTCGAAAGTTGAGACGGTGTTTGTAAATCGCGGTCTACAACGAGAAGAAGTCGAGACCGTATCTACGGGTGATATCGTGGCATTGACCGGCATAGCAGAAGCGCATATTGGTGATACTATTGCCGATAAGTCTGTACCGGAACAACTCCCGACGATAGAAATCGAAGCCCCGACAATCAGCATGTATCTTGGTCCGAATACCAGTCCTATGAAAGGTCGAGAAGGTGAGTTTACGACAGGACGACAAATAGGCGATCGCCTGCAGCGTGAACTGGAGACAAATGTTGCACTACACGTTCGTGATGAAGGCGTTGGGTTTGTTGTGTCTGGTCGAGGTGAGCTGCACCTAAGTGTATTGATCGAAGCGATGCGGCGAGAAGGGTATGAATTTGAGGTAGGACGACCACAAGTCGTCACAATTACAGAAGATGGTATCGTCAAAGAACCAATCGAAGATTTGTTTATAGAAGTGGCACCTGAATTCGTCGGGGTGGTCAATCAGCTACTCGGTGCGCGACGGGCAGAGCTGCTCAAGCAAGAGCAAACGAGCGCGGGTGCGACCAGAATGGAATTTGTTATCACGACTCGGGCCTTGATTGGGCTACGAAACACGTTACTGACAGAAACCAAAGGCACGATTATTATGCACAGTCTCCCGCGAGGCTATCAGCCGGTTGAGGGGACTATTCCACGTACTCGCAATGGAGTGCTTATCGCCTACGAGCCAGGTACCACCACACCGTATGCGCTACAGAATGCCGAAAGCCGAGGAGAGCTGTTCGTAGGGCCGACTGTCGAAGTCTATGCTGGTATGATTGTTGGTCTGTACAATCGTCAAGACGATTTAGAGATAAATGTATGTAAGGCAAAACAACTGACCAACATGCGAAGCAAGTCATCCGATGGCACCGTGCAACTCACACCCCATACCGTCATGAGTCTTGAGCAATGTATTGATTTTATCGAAGACGATGAATTGCTCGAAGTAACGCCAAAAAGCCTGCGACTTCGCAAACGCTACCTCGACCCAAACGAGCGCAAACGAGCTGCTAAACACGGCTAGTATATTATTTACGAATTGATTTTTTTGATGTGATTTTATCTGAAATTCGCTTTACCCGTTGTTTGAATTTCTTACCATTTGTTTTGCGTGCTGACTTTTTAGTATTTACGATTTTATCAAGAGCATCTGCATAGTTTTTAACCATTTGGTCTTCAGTAAAATTCTTCATTACATGATTGCGACAGGCAGATCTTTTTATATCGGGGATTTTTTTAACGGCCATTATCATCTCGGCGCTGTTATCGACGATAAAACCATTTTTGCCATCCTCGATGACTTCAGGCACTGATCCTCGACGAAAAGCAATAATCGGTGTTCCGCAGGCGTTCGCTTCTGCCATCGATAGACCAAACGGTTCTTGCCACTGCAGGGGCATCAATAGAGCTGAGGCTTTCTTGTAATATTTTACCAATTGTTCTTTGTCGAGCATGCCAAGAAAAAGAATTTTATCATTCAAAAAGGGCTTGATATGCTCTTCAAAATACCAGTAATCGTTTTTCGATAATGAACCAGCAATCAGTAGGCGTTGATCACTCTGCAATGCAACTTGGACAGCTTCTTTCACTCCTTTAGCTGGAGTAATTCTGCCAGAATAAAATAAATAGTCTTCTGCTTCATCTTCGCATTCGAAATGCTCGGTATCGATACCATTATAAATAGTGGCGACATAGTTTAAGTGCGGCGCATCACGTCTTTGACTGTTTGATATCGAAATGAAATGTTGGTTTTTCGAGGCATGTGATTCAATCATTGTCCTGCGTGTTTCGTCAATAAAGTCATGTAAGATATAGACAATTGGCACCTTTGGGAAGAGCTGTGCTAGCGGCAGGACTGATTCAAAATAATGAAATACTACACAATCAAACTCGCCGTTGTCTGCTCTCATCAGAATTTCGCGGGCCATCTTTGTGTCATAGAGCGAGGGCAGATACGTCAGAAATAAATCCGATGAACAGACAAAATCATCAAATTCCTGCTGTGTTGCTATGGTTGGTCGCAGTGAACAGTTTTCGATGTGCGAAACCTTTAGGTCTGTCCCCTCAGGTCCATAAAAAGTAATCTCATGTCCTAGCGACTCTAGCCCTTCTGCGAGGCTTTTCGCCACTGTTGCAGGTGAATACGCAACATCATTTGCCACTGGTGTGGGCAAAAACCCACGTACCATCATTGCAATTTTCATTATTACCATTCTATCATGGATCCAATATCCTATTGAAATACTCGAGAATATATCGTACAAAAAGATTCTATTAGCTATCTCGATTTTGGCATTAGTTTATGCTTTAGATTCGATAAATAATGTCGAGAAGATATTTGCCAGTGAGTTTCGCGCAATGTGTAAAGCTGATAATTCAGGATCGGGAAACATACGCGCAAATCGTTCGGCCATCTTTCGCTCGGTTGCGATAAGTTGTTCCTTTGTGTGCGTATTGTAATCCTGGTGCATGACTTGCGAACCGGGGCCTAGTATGTCCACGACCAAGGGCAATAGCTTGTCGATAAATCTCACAAATCGCGCTTCGGGCACATCTTGCTGCTCATATGTCTCCAGAAGTAGTCCCGTACTACGTGGAAGGCGCTTCAAAAGACGATCTTTTGCGGACGACTCAGCCTGGTGCTTGGCTGCGAGATCACTGTCACTGATACCAAACGTCGCCACATCACCGGTTTCTAACTCTAACAGGTCATGAACGATAGCGAATTTCCCGACGAGACCACTATCAAGCTCGGGGAAGTATTGGTCGGCTATCTCGGCTGCAACAAGCGCAAGCATATAACTGTGCTCGGCATCATTTTCACGGGTTTCTGGAGTATATCTTGGCACTCTCTCAACAGACGCAAATTTCATAGCTACTCCGCCCAGGCAAAGAGCCAAATTGGTGATTCCAGCTGCTTTTTCATAGGTGGTTTTCTGTTCCATATATTGGTCAAACTCAGCACTATGCGGACGATTTTGTTCGCTCATATATTTTCCTTGTAGGTTGTATTAACTGATTACATACGTAGTATAAGTAAATAGTAGGGCAATATATAGTGAGTGTGATTTGACTCAAATATATTTGTGCTATAGAACTGTATTATGCACGTCACAACCAATCTTCACCACATCAGGAAACATATTCTCAGACAGCTAGTTAGGAGAAAATGGGCACGATTTAGAGATCTTCGACCAGACCGTGTTGATAGCAATTTATATAATTATCATCTCAAGCAATTGGTAAAAGATGGATTTATTGAGCATAATTTGGATAACGGATATCGTCTGAGCCCAATGGGTCTTAGATATGCTGACCACGTGAGTCTTGAGACTTTCGAGCCAAGATGGCAGCCAAAAGTCATTACAGTATTTGTCGCGATGAACACGCGCGGAGAATATTTATTATGGAAAAAATACAAACAGCCATTTATAAACAAACTATCACTTCCAAGCGGCAAAATGCACTACGAAGATGAGTCATTGTCCGACGCGATGCGCCGAGAGTTGAGCTATTTTTTGGATCATCCACTCACGTCGGTACACTACAAGGGTGTTATGGAATACAGGGCGTTTATCGAAGGCACCCTAGTGACACATACACTTGCTCATGTATTCTCGGGTGATATCGCCGGTCAACAAGTTGATACAAGTCGGTTATTTTGGACCGACATCAAAAGTCTGAAAAGTACTGAGATGTCTCCCGGGACCCGTGAGACTATTGAGGCTACAGAGAACTACTCTGACATATTTTTCGAGTCCCATGACATACACTGGTGAGCTACTGCGGCAGTGATTGGTTGGGGCACTCGCGTAGCAGCTTTGCCATAGCGTCGTACTCGGACTGCGTCACCCACAACTGATATTTTGTCTTGACAGCAATTTGTCGAGCGACATAGCTACAACGGTATTGTTTGTTTGCTGGTAACCACGTTGCGGCGTCGCCGTCGCCTTTTGCTTGGTTTGCTGCACCCTGGACCGCAAGTAGATTGAGAGGATCGTTTGCAAAACTGTATCGTTCTTGAGGCGTGAGCTGCTGAGCGCCTTTTTGCCACGCGTCACTAAGTGAGACGACATGATCGATCTGCACGTCATCACTGGTCTCTGGACCGCGAATGAATAGCACTGTAGATGATGTGTACGGGTCATAGAGCGTGCCGGAGCCGACGAGACACGTACCAGGCACAAGTGAGATATCCATTAGATCACGAGCCAGCACGTAGTTGCGGACATCACAGTTTTGTATGACTCCCCATGAGCTACTAAACAACTCACGACTATAGCCGGTCTTAGGGGCACGACCTTTGATTTCGATCTGTTGCAGGGCGGTTGCTGCGTCCGAACTATTGATGGTCTGCCGGGTACCTGCCACATCTGGCTGCTGCTCATAGCGGAGTTGCTGAGACTGGTATGAACCGATGCCGACTATCACTACAAGTAGTATTATTCTAAGTAGTTTGGTCAGTGTGAGTCGAGAAGGTCGTGTCATGAGGTTGATATATCTTATGGTTATTAAGTATTATAGAGTATATGAAGCCATGGACGTCAGTCAACGCCCTTTATCAGATTTACCCGCGAAGTTTTTACGACACAAATGCAGACGGCGTAGGCGATATCGGCGGTATTATCAAAAAACTACCATATCTCAAGGGAGAACCTGACTCTCTTGGGGTTGATGCTATATGGATATCTCCGGTTTACCCGAGCCCTA
Organism: uncultured Candidatus Saccharibacteria bacterium; assembly: GCA_964538665.1. Taxonomy (GTDB): domain Bacteria; phylum Patescibacteriota; class Saccharimonadia; order Saccharimonadales; family Saccharimonadaceae; genus JAPUDQ01. The sequence goes on along the minus strand of CAZIEB010000013.1, from coordinate 13,611 downwards.
TGGCAGATTTTGGCTATGATGTATCGGACTATTGCGGTATTCACCCAGTATTCGGAAACCTTGAACAATTCAAAGAATTATTGGCGCAAGCACACAAGCGCGGCATCAAAGTTATGATGGATTTTGTTCCGAACCATACAAGCGACAAGCATCCGTGGTTTATAGATGCGATGTCTAGCCCCAAGAGCGATAAACGAGATTATTATGTCTGGCGCGACCCAAAGCCCGATGGCTCGCCGCCAAACAACTGGATAAGTCTATTTGGTGGCTCTATGTGGCAGCGCGACGATGCAAGTGGGCAGTATTATCTACACAGTTTTCTAAAAGAGCAGCCTGATCTCAACTGGGATAATCCGCGAGTTCGAGAAGAGATGCAAAATGTCTTACGATTTTGGCTAGATATGGGTGTTGATGGATTTCGTGCTGATGCAGTCTGGCATATGGACAAAGATAAGCAAATGCGTGACAACCCAGCAAACCCCGACTTCACAGGTCCGGCGGAAGACTATGGGTCTTTGATACATACCCGCAGTCGATATGGCCCAAAACTATTTGAGTATTTGCGGGAGCTCACTCAAGTCGTTGCCGAATATGACGATAGAATCATGGTGTTTGAAAATTACCCCGATCCTACATTTGGCGACGTTATCCATCAATACCGACAATTCTACGATATTGTGCCTGGCGTTGGTATGCCTTTCAACTTTGAAGCCATGCATTTGCCCTGGGAAGCTCAAGAATACGGTGATTTTCTTGAGAGGTTTCAGAAAATACTGCGACCAGGGGATGTGCCTGTTTTTTGTCTGAGCAACCACGACCAGACCCGTATAGTCACTCGATTTGGATACGAGCAAGCACGTCTGATGGCAATGTTTTTGTTGACTCAGCCTGGGTTGCCGACATTGTATTACGGCGATGAGATTGGTATGGCTGACGGAGAAATTCTGCCTCATCAAATTCAAGATCCTTCAGGCAAGACAAATGCGATGGGTGGTCGTGATCCACAGCGTACTCCTATGCAATGGTCGACGGGCAAGCACGCTGGATTTACGCCGCATATTCCATGGTTGCCTATTGCTGCGCATGCCGACACCTACAATGTCCAGATGGAACAACGAGATTCTGATTCATTTTTGAATCTATATAAAAAATTATTAGAACTTCGGACGCTCAACGACACCCTCATATCTGGTACATTTGAGGACATTCATCGCGGACACAAGGACCTGCTCGTATATGAGCGGTCAGGTGAAACAGCGCGTTACCTAGTGGTTCTCAACTTTGGAGATCGCAAACACCGTGTATTTTGTTCATATAGTGGGCGGATATTGTGTGCGACACATCCCGCCAATCCTCCCGTCATCGACGAGCAGGGTGAAATAGTGCTACCAGCTCATCAGGGCGTGATTGTCGAGCTCCCAGTAGGTCGCGGTCTCAATCAGCTTCAGTAATCTCTGGCGGCAAAAAACCTTTTTGGTGCTTGAAGTCAGCTTTCCATTCGTAATTTTTGCCGTAGCCAATGTCTTGCATCAATTTCGTAGGTGCATTGCGTAGATGAAGCGGCACGCTCGCATCAGGGTAATTTTGTGCAAGCGCATCTGCCTGGTGCATGAGCTCCGTAACTTCACGCGACTTTGCCGAACGTGTGAGCGCTACTGCGCAGTGGTATAAATTGTAGCTCGCCTCGGGTAGCCCAACACGCTCTACTGCCTGAAATGTCGCTACCGCTAATGCGAGTGAGCCATTTCCGGCCAGGCCGATATCCTCAGATGCAAATATAATCATGCGACGCGCAATAAATTTTGGGTCTTCTCCTGCTTGGAGCATGCGCGACAAGTAGTAGGTCGATGCCCGGACATCGCTGCCCCGCATACTCTTGATAAAAGCACTGACGAGATTGTAATGCGCTTCGCCATTTTTGTCGTATCGAGGTGAATGTTTCTGCGCAGCGAGCTTTGCGGTCTCAAGCGTCACTTTTTCTCCGAGGCCCAACGCAAGTTCGAGCGTCCCGAGTGCAATTCGGGCATCGCCGTGAGCTGTTTTGGCAATATATTCTACGGCACCAGGCGTGACGCGTTTGGTTTGCTTTGTCCGCTTGAGGGCTTGTTTGAGGATAGCTACAGTGTGGGCTACGGAGAGCGGCTCTAATACAACTACTCGCGACCGTGACAAGAGAGGTGAGATTACTTCAAAGCTTGGGTTTTCTGTCGTTGCGCCGATGAGCGAGATAAGTCCCGATTCTACATGCGGCAAAAACGCATCTTGCTGAGCCTTGTTAAACCGGTGAATCTCATCCACGAAGACAATCGTACGAGTACCAAGGTTCCAGTTTTGGCGGGCATGTTCTATGATGCGCTCAACATCTTTTTTGCCATTCATCACGGCACTAATTTCTATGAAGTCAGCACCAGACTCTTGGGCAATGATTCTCGCGAGTGTCGTCTTACCAGTACCGGGAGGCCCCCAGAGAATAAGATTCGTCGTGGACTTGCTTTCAATAATCTTCGAAATAATCCCCGCATCTCCAATTAAATGTTCCTGGCCTATGACATCGCTCAGCGTTTGTGGGCGAACTGATTCTGAAAGCGGTACTCTTGACATATCTCCAGTATATCGCATTCAAATATTGTATACTGAAGACAGTATGGCGCGATATACGATATTAGTGGTGTATGGCGGGGAATCTCCCGAACACGATGTGTCGATTGGTAGCGCGCACAATATCTTCGCCGCACTTGATAACGAAAAATATGATGTACAACTTGTCTATATTGATCGCTATGGGAAATGGTGGCTGACGAAGCGCATAGACGGAAATCATATTGGCTGCCCGCAACTCATACCGGTCCTCGGGCAGGGTCAATTTATTACGCTGCCAGGCGAGCGTATCATTCGGCCTGATGTCATGTTTCCTGTGCTGCATGGTCATAACGGCGAAGATGGTGCAATACAAGGTGTTGCGCAGATGCTTCACGTGCCGTGCGTCGGTCCAGATGTGCTCGCAGCGGCCGCCACAATGGATAAAGACGTCACCAAGCGCCTCTTGATGCAAGCAGGGGTACCGGTCGTGCCATGGATTACGTGGGATTCGGCAACAGAAGAGACGCTGTCATTTACTGCAGCAACTGAAACGTTGGGTGACACTTTGTTTATAAAGCCAAACACCGCAGGCTCCTCAGTAGGAGTGACAAAGGCTACAACTTCGGCGCAATTTAGTGAAGGGCTTCATGCGGCTGCACAGCATGGTCGCTATGTACTTATCGAACAAGCACTGCAAGCACGAGAGCTTGAGCTTGCGGTCATGGGTACAACGGTGGTATCTGTCACGTCACCGGGAGAAATCGAACCTGGCGATGAATTTTATAGTTATGACGACAAATATGATGCTGCATCGACCGCAAAAATTGTCATACCAGCAGAGGTTGATGAAAATCTCGCCGAATCGCTCAAAGAATTAGCAAAAAAAGCCTACGTAGCTACTCGTTGTGTCGGAATGGCGAGGGTAGACTTCTTTTTGGGTGCTAATGGAGAAGTCTACTGCAATGAGATTAATAGCATCCCTGGATTTACGACCATCAGTATGTTTCCAAAACTCTGGCACTCGCAAGGAAAGAAATACCCTCAGTTGATAGATGAACTAGTGAGAGACGCGATTGACGAGTACAATAGAAGTAAGAAAAAATACAACTGGAGGTCATGATGGAAGGTCTACTATGGTTTATCATTATTGCGGGTATCGCAGTGACGCTCGCAAGTATTCGCATCGTCGATCAGTATGAGCGAGGTGTAGTGCTGACGCTGGGTAGATTTACTGGTATTAGGGAGCCTGGGCTACGATTTGTAGTACCGGCAGTGCAGCGGATGATAAAAGTCGATGTTCGTTCGACACCTATCGATGTACCAAAGCAAGAAGTAATCACCAAGGACAATGTGACAGTCGGCGTCGATGCGGTGGTGTATTTCCGAGTGATCGATGCGCCACGAGCAGTGCTCGAAACGACAAATTATGTTTACGCGACAAGCCAGTTTGCACAAGCGGCTCTGCGTGACGTTGCAGGAAATGCCGATATGGATGAGTTGTTGAGTCGGCGGGATGTCATATCACAGCAGATCAAGGAAATAGTAGATGCCGAGACAGACAAATGGGGCATCGATGTCGAAAACGTCAAAATTCAAAATATTGAGCTGCCACAAGATATGAAACGAGCAATGGCAAAGCAGGCCGAGGCAGAGCGTGAGCGTCGAGCTGTGATTATTGCGGCAGAGGGAGAGAAACAAGCAGCACAGGCGGTTGCCGATGCGGCTGCGATGCTCAGTAAGATTCCTGGCGGTATAAATATCCGTACACTTCAGACTCTCGAAAAAATCTCAATAGAGCCAAGCCAAAAAACACTAGTGGTACTTCCATCGGAACTAACCAACCTCAGAGATCTATTCAATAAATAAAACCTACTCAGTAATTGCGACTGGAGTACCCGGAAAAATTCCAAATTCATCGGCAGCGCCAGCGTTGAGCTCTATCACGTAGGCTGATGGACGAGAGATAGGATTTTCAAATCGCTGCGGATAGCTATCTTTTGATGCGCTATAGACGACATGAGTGACGACATTGTCCTTGTCTACCCACAAGATATCTATATCAAACTTCATGTCGCGCATAGTAAATGGTTGCACTCCGACGGGGAGACCTCGAAATATCATTCCTTTGTCCTGCGGGAGCGTGTCAAAAATTGCCAAACCTCTCTGCAGGCCCTCGTTTGAGTCAGGCGCATACAGGGTGAATCTACCGGTGCCAATCTCTGCGCTAACTGTCGGCATGTTTTCGACAGCAGATTTCTTTTCCTGTTCTTGGTAGTATACATATCCACCGACTGCACCCGCCACCAATATAATTATCACCACAAATATTCGTATCATATATTTATGCTAGCATATCCCAAGCCTAATTGCCGATATCATAAGCGATATAATGTTGCGGGCTTGAAGTGACTCCTGCGGTCTAACCACCCATTCTCCCAGTCATCGCTTCATCCGCCCAGTGGCGAATTTCGCTCCTCCGTTCGAAAGGGACACGTGCAAGCACGAGTTTCCTTTCTCTCTACGCCGAACTGCCAGTTCGAGTCCCGAGCAGATGCTCGTCAAAACAAAAAATCGACCACGAGGGTCGATTCCTTGTTTTGGTGGCTCCTCCCAGACTCGAACTGGGGACACAAGGCTCTTCAGGCCTCTGCTCTACCAACTGAGCTAAAGAGCCTCGTCGAAACGTGCGCCTTTGTCTCGTTTATCTAACGATAAAGCTTCGACCCGAGGCTAGGTTTCTCCTCTCAAAATGTTATGAGGCATAACATTTTGGATTTTGCTTCATGTAGCTCAGAACATTGTATCCTAACAGGGGTATTCTTGCAAGGTTGAAGAGTAGGAATACCGCTCGCTTATCGTTGCGCTGACTGTACTTGGTCGTGTGTTCTTTGGAGCCGGTCATTTTCAAAAGTGGTAGCGGCGATTGCGACCAGTAGCCCACCTAGAAAGAATCCTATTAGACCTGCGAGTAAGACTTTTGTGCTCATACTATTCTCCCTAATGGTGATGTTGATGATACTTTGCCAGCAGCGCGTGCCCTTTGCCTTTTTGAAGCTGGTATCTATTGACAGGAAACGCCGCAAAATACGCTGCCGTCAGGGCTATTGCCATACTTATCCAAAATAATGGATCGACCAACCCTGCGTGCATGGCCCCGGGGATGACGAGCATGACGGCATTATCGACAATTTCCATCGTGGCGATAGATAGTGTGTCAGCCGCAAATACAATCGGAAGTGCGGCAGTAAACGTCAGTCCTGCATTGACCAGAGGTAAGGTCGACAATGCGTAGCCAAACAAAAACGCTAATCCAACTGCGATGGCTATAGTTACCGCTATACTCAGTCCAAAAATCGTGCCAATTATGAGACCTAATACCTCTCCGATTGCACAACCAGTAAGGCAGTGGAGCGTCGCACTGGACGCCATCGAATTGAGGCTTTGTTTGTCTGTCATCGTGTGGTTTGAACTTGCCATATTCTTATTATACGACGACATAGCATGTGCAAACGTATTTTGTATGAGTCAAATACCGTATAATTAACTCATATGAAACCATTGTCCGATGTCCGCGTGGTGGGTACGTCTTTCGTCGTCAGCATCATGGATGTTGTCTTCAACTTTGCGATTGCGATAATCACAGGGAGCACAGTGATGCTTGCCCAGGGCCTGCAGGGGCTATCCGACCTCATCACTGGCGGCATGCTGTATTTTGGCGTCAAACGCTCCAAGCGCTCGCCGACGCACAAGTACCAGTTTGGGTTTGGGAGGGAAGTGTTCTTCTGGGTGCTGATGGCGGGGATACTGATGTTTATCGGGACTGGCGGACTTTCGTTTTATTTCGGACTGCAGCAATTTCGATTTCCGCAACCTATCGAAAGCGTCGGTCTTGCATTTGCAATGCTGACTATAGGCATCACCGCCAACGGCTACGCGCTGAGCCTGAGCATTCGTCGGCTCAAACACTTGCATCATCGTACGGGCTGGTGGCAGCAACTACGTCGGTCGAGCGTCGCCGAGACAAAAGCAACGTTTCTCATCGATATGTTGGGTACAAGCTCTGCAATTCTCGGATTTATCGCGCTATTAGTGTTTGCCGCTACCAACAACCCTCAGTTTGATGGGCTCGGTAGCATGGTCATCGGTGTGAGCATGATGGCAATGTCGCTGCTTCTCATGCGAGATGTGAGAGACTTGATCGTCGGGAGGGCGGTTGAGCCAGATGTTGCCCAGCGTATCATTGGTGCCGCTCAGTCAGTGCCAGGAGTCCAGTCAATCCTAGACCTCCGTACGATGTATCTTGGTTCAGCGAGTATACTCGTGATATTGGAGGTGCATCTGCGTGACGGGCTTGATACTGATGAAATCGAAGCGATCACTGACAATGTCAAAGAAGTTGTCCAAGAAAACATTCCCGAGGTCCATCATATCCAGGTCGAAATCGAGACGCCAGATCACGAGCTCCATAGCGTCAAACGACGGCTCAAGCGATCGGCATTATCACGTCGCAAAAAATCTATCAAATTCCTTGATAAATAATTTTTTAGTCTCCTGCTATCGGAGAGCCGACCAGGCCAACAGCTAATTCTGCCCAAATTAAGTCTCGATGACAATATCACTTTGGATCTTCCAAATTTATTCAATCCTACTTATCGATTGGATGCCAAAACAATAAAGCTTTCAGGTCAGGGTCAAGCCCGCAACGGTGTCATTCTCTCAGTTTTGATGATTAGAATTATAAAAAACCAGTCCCTAGGACTGGTTTTTAATTTTAATACCAAAGCTTGATTAGTATGCTTTCTTTGCGCCGTCCTGAACTGCTTTTTCAGCATTTTCTTTTGACATCATTGCACATACAGTTGTTCCACACTTTTCGTGCTTGCCCTTGGCCATGAAACCACCTTTTTTGGTTTGAACTACTTCAGCGTCTTTTAGCTCTACGCCTTTTTCCTTGCACTTCACACAATATCCTGTAGCCATGTCTATCTCCTTGGATTGATTATCTTAGTATAATTCGTTTATTATACCGCATATTTTGTTTATAGCACTTATATATAATAAAAACCCGCGCGAGGTGGGTTCATATCTTGGTGCCACATGTCGGACGTATTTTAAACTTTGGACACAAGTAAACTCGACGAATACAAACTCGGCTACTTAGTGGCACAGTTCAATTTGTCGGCTGATTTAACAGGCACTCGCTAAGTACTACTCTAGTGACCAATTAATACTTTGAAGCCGACGACAGCCAGCCCAACTGCCAATAAGTACAAGTAAAATAATTGGAACGGATTTGAAGTTAAGAGATTTAGCGGACAGAACCGACCATGTCATCATAAGCAACAATACACTGATAATTGCAATATTTATTGCGACACTTAGTGAAATAATACTTAACCAGGCGAGCAAAATCATCAGGAGCGGAAAAGGTAGGCTCGCTAATATCGCAGCGTGTTTGCGTAATTGGACGTCACGGTCTTTCTCGTGATTAATTTCTCCACTGAATACGATACGCCGTGATATTACCGTCGCTACGATACTTGCCGCCCACAACGCAACTATTGTTCCAGTGATTAAATACCCTGCTTTTAGCGGGCTATAGTGTACAGTATCTATGCTTATTAATACTGCCAATAATGCCAAGGTAGCATAGATACGTTCTTTTAGCACTTCGGCAATATGTTCTTTATTCGTCTGCTTAGATGCTTTGCGTTCTACTTTCATACCTTCTAATATTAACAAACTAATCCGCTAGAGTGATAATATAAGATATGTGAGTAATCAAAATTCTACTGAATTTGCTTTATATCTTGAAAAAGCCTTGAAACATATAAAGGCACACGAAGACTACCTTGAAGCGAATAAATCCGAAAACACTCTGCACGTCCCTGATGTGGCTAACTTTGTACTCTTCGCCTACGAACAACTTAGAAGTGTATCTGAAAATATTGAAGACCACCTGCTATTACAGGCAGCGATTCGCCGATTCTACAAAAGAATCACATTGACCGGTACGAATGAATCCGACTCGCAGGGTACAGAACTTGTTATCGAACTGACGCAAGCCCAATACTTAAAAAATAATATCATACCCCTAAAAACCATTGAGGAAATAGATAAGCTATTCAGACAGTGGTCAGATTCAAGTCGGTTAATTGAAACTGTAAAATCCGCCAAACTGAGAGACATGTATAGTGATTGGCTTTTAGACATTCTCTCAGTTAAGACCGAGCAACTCCTGCACAGTACGATTAAAGACCTGACTTTCGTACATGTCGCCCATACTTATTTTAGTAATCTGGTCGAATATGACAGGCTGATTGATGAAAAAGATAAAATCAATGAAAATGATTATCCTTCCTTGCTCTATATTGCCGTACATAAAGCACTTCTAAAATCAGACGATGCAAACGCACGATGCGGACTTCTCGACTTATACGGAACAAATCTATCTACAAGAGATGACCTCGTACAGTTCCATGAGAAATACGATACGCTAGCTTCTTCTAAATCAGCCATAAAGGTTACCAGATTCGTAGCGAATAACAGTGCGCCGTTACGAATAATCAGAGACTTATACTTTTCAGAATCGTCTTCTACGACACTAGACACATCAAAGAAGCAGCGAGTTGAATCAAGCATCTCGCAGCAAATCGACGAAACGACAGAAGCCGTTAAGAAAGTACGAAATACAGCCGTCATTAAAAGCATCGTATTCTTATTGATTACGAAAGCACTGATTGGCCTCATGATAGAAATACCGTACGACATTATCGTTATGGGCAGTATAATTTTGATCCCTCTTTTAATTAACCTTCTTTTCCCGCCAGTCTTTTTGGCAATCACAGCGTTTACCTTTAAAACGCCAGGAAAAAACAACAAAGATGCCTTGGAAAAACATATTTCCGCTATGCTATTTAAGGATTCAGCACCTTCTGTAAAATTGAAATACTCCGACCCTATCGGCGCAAGTGTTGGATTCAATATCGTCTACGGAATAGTATTTATAGCTGCTATCTACTTAATATATTCAAGATTAGTGGCATTTGACTTCAATATCGTACAGACCCTACTGTTCTTTATCTTCTTCTCTACAGCAGCATTCCTGGGTTATCGCATTACGCTCCATATTAAAGAAATCGAACATGTGCAAACAAACCAAGGTATTGTTGCTGTCATTCGAGATATTTTGTATAGTCCGTTTATCTTTATAGGTAAGCGCATCTCATACAGATTTGGTCGCTTGAATCTAATCGCCCGAATTCTCGACGTAGCCGTAGACTTGCCGTTGAAAAGTTTCTTAAAACTCTTGCGGCAATGGGTACGGTTCGTTAGCTCCAAAAAAGACGAACTAGTTTAAGTCCCGTTTGGGTTCAATCAAAAAACGCCGAATTAATCGACGTTTTATAGGGGTCACATTGTGATGATATCTTGGTGGCCTTGTATTCCAAAGCTCTAACCCATTTTAGCACGAAGTGCTAAAGCTCAGCCCTGACGCCTGCGGGCGTGTAACGCCCGCTCGCCCCACCAGAAAACCCTTTGCCTATTTTTATTTCCCCCCGCCGATTTTCTTTTTAGTTGTAAAGGGTTTTTCTGGTGGTTCGGCTGCCATTTCATGGCAGGGGCGTTGACATTTTGAGAGTTCAGAAAAGTTGCAAGTAAATTGAAGGTATTACCTTACAGATTATGCGGTGTGAGCACTGAGATATGTTCGTCGTCTCTCATTGCGATTCTTGCCAGTTCAGACGTTACATGAGAAATTCCATGTGATTCAATGATTTCAGCCACATAAACGCCGTCACGAAAAGTAACACGGGTGCCTAGGTCGCTAAGGCAATCGGCTTTATGAGACGTCGGAACATGCGTTTCATCTACGGTTAAGCTGGATAAATCTGCAATACGACTCATGAGTTCTCTCGTATCCCAATATACTTTACTCTCTGTATTTTGATAAGAATCTATCCACTTTGTCGCAGTCCATGACTGCATCGACTCATAAATGGCTTTTTCTGCGGCTTGCATTGTATTTTTCGAGCACCCACCCCCAAGAACAGCAAACGGATAATCTCTCTCATTCGATATAATACTACAGGCAACCTTGTAATCTGGGTCGACTGACTCAACCAGCCCAACACGCACAGAGAAGCTCTCGGGTATTTCTATCTTATTATTGCGTACAATCTTTTCAACTGCATCATCTGAAAACTTGGCCTGGAAAGATCTATTGAGTGCCCACCATGCAGCAAGTGAAATTCTTTCAATCGCTTCTTGCCATGCATTTTCAAGAGCAATCTCTTTATCTGTGTGTGCGGCTGAGGCTACAATTTCTTGATCCTTTGTATGCTCAGCCTCTATTCTCTCCATTATTGTACGTATCTTTAGGCCATCAACATCCAAACCAGTTGAACAGGGGCGAAAATCGCCCCTGTTATCAAGTCGTACCGTTTTTACTGGTGAAAACGGTGTATCTATAATTTCAAACATAAATATCCATGTGTTTTACGCTTGGGCTGGGCGAAGTTTCCTCCGCCCTGCCCAAGTTTTGTGATCGCTATGCGACCACGAGGTTCGCAGGCACGAACACCTGTGCGAACTTACCCTGCCAGCTGGTCGTCCGGCTCAGGCTCTCCAGCGCTGTGACGAAGTTGCTCGTCAGAGCTGGATCCTGCCACAGCGACTGCTGCAACGAGCCACTGACAGCGAGCGTCTGGAGCTCCAGGCGCGCCACCGCAACCTTGTTGACCGCATCGGAGATCAGCTTCTGCTGTTCACCGAAATCGACCTCAGGCGTGCGAACGGACGACCAGAGCGCCGCGACCGTGCCGAGCGTTGCTCGGGCGCTCGTCAGAGCGTCCTCGCTGCTGCTCAACAGCTGCATGGCAGCAACAAGGCCATCGCCAGTCATGACCGCATCTTCGATGGCAACGTTCGCCTCGAAGAACTTGGCAGACCCATCGAACAGCGACTTGCAGTAGCTCGCCAGCTGCTCGATGTACTCAGCGGAGAATTCGGGGCTGACGTTGCCGCCGCCACCTCCTCCGCAGTTGATTCCTCCCATGGTAATCACCTCCTTGGGCGGGATAGCAGGTACGATAAGGGAAAAGTCTCCCCAATCTAGTCGCATCATAACATGAAAAAATACACTTGTCAAATATATTCTATCTAGGAGGTATACTTATGGTGTTTGTTATACCAATATTCTGCACAAAATCTCGGTCGTGGGACACAATCAAGACGCCTCCACTATAGTTTTTTAACGCTTGTTCTAGCGCTTCGATTGTCGATATATCAAGATTATTGGTCGGCTCATCAAGAATTAATAAACCAGCATTATTCGCAGCTATTCCAGCCAAGAGCACTTTGGCACGTTCGCCTCCGCTCAACTCTCTGCCTGGTGTTACTTGAATAATATCTTTCTTGAGGTTGAACCGAATGAGTAAATTAATCGCGTCATGCAATTCGAGTGACGGCGCAAGGTGACGAATGTTATTGAGCGCAGAGGAGTCAGGTAACGGCAATGTTTGATTTTGATCGATGTAGATAACATTTGTTTGCTTGTTGGTATGAACATCGCCAGATGAAACAGGAGTGTCACCCACGATCCCCCGTATCACAGAGGTCTTTCCTGAGCCATTCTTACCCTTCAATAAAATCTTATCGCCAGTACGAATCGAGAATGATACAGGACCGATCATATGCCCATTACCATAGTCAATCTCCAGATTAGATACGGAAAGCAGATTTAGTTTCTTGCCCACTTCTTCCTTGAAAAGGAACTTTAGCAACACATCTTCTTCTGGTCGCTCTGGTTCCTCAAGTTGTCCGAGCCGACTCTTCATGCCGCTGGCTGCGCTCGCCAGTCCGCTTGCGGCTTTTTCTTTACGAAAATGAGCAGTGAGCTTATCGTTGTCAGAATTTGAGCGGTTTGACCCAGCGGAATTTGCTTTAATCCGTGCTGCTTTCGCAGCACGCTCGAGTCGCTTCTTTTCTTTCTCATACTGTTCGTAGCGGTCAAACGTTGCTTGCTTTGCCTTTTCACGGGCTTCAACATATTCGTCATAACCGAGTCCATATTGCCGCACACCTTGATCGCCTCCCATAAGCTCAATAATACGGCTTGTTGCATTTCGCAAGAAACGACGGTCATGCGAGACCATCAAGAAGGCCGCATTTGAGCCCTCAATAAATTTTTCCAATACAACGACACCTTTGTCATCGAGGTTATTGGTCGGCTCATCCAATAAGACAACATCGTAGCGTGAAGCAAATACCGCTGCAAGCGCAATGCGTGTTCGCTGACCACCAGAAAAATTGCCGATTTCTTTATCTGTATCAATAGAGGATATATCGGCGCGTTTAAGTGCTTTTTCTAGATTCGCATCAAATGACGCCACTTCAAACTTGTCATATTTCTCGAGCGCATCAGCATATAGCAGGAGAGTTCGTTCACTTGAGTCATGTTCAAGATTCGCGCATTGCCCGTCAAACTGCTCACGCGCGTCCTTGACACCCGTCACTTCCTCGATGAATTCATACACACTGTGATCTAGCCAGTCACGCATGTCCTGTGGCAGTATCCCAATTTCTTCGTTGGCTTTAATAATTTCTCCAGAGGTCGGAGTTAGGTCACCATTAATAAGTCTTAAGAGGGTTGTCTTGCCTGCGCCATTCGGGCCGACGAGACCGATCTTATCACCAGTATTAATAGAGAACGACACATCGTGAAGGATTTCTTTGCCACCGGTAGCGTAGTTGACGCGATTGAGGTTAATCATACTTAACATATTGTGGATTATTTTTTACTGTTAAGCAACTTTTCTGAACTCTCAAAATGTCAACGCCCCTGCCATGAAATGGCAGCCGAACCACCAGAAAAACCCTTTACGTGGGGCGAGCGGGCGTTACACGCCCGCAGGCGTCAGGGCTGAGCTTCAGCACTTCGTGCTAAAATAGGTTTGAGCTTTGGAATACAAAGCCACCACGACAGAACTAGAACCGAAATTGTCGCCCGAATGGGCGATTTTTTCTAGG
>CAZIEB010000012.1:1943-22694 GCA_964538665.1 uncultured Candidatus Saccharibacteria bacterium | reverse complement strand
AACCTGCGACCCCGCGGTCCCAAACCGCGTGCGCTACCAACTGCGCTACTCCCCGATGGTATGAACAGCTAGTATGGTAGCATATTTTCTCTGGTGCGACTAGGGGTATGTGGTCGGGGTGACTGGATTTGAACCAGCGTTTTATCATGCTCAAAAACGGCTAAAGCCTGTTTTCTCGGCCAAGCAATGAAAACGTAGACTGCCACCACGGCAGTCTACGCCTATCGGTCGCCGATTCAAAATACATTACATGTTTGACATATAAAACACCCGAACTGATGCACGGGAGTCTTTCATGGTCGGGGTGACTGGATTTGAACCAGCGACCTCACCGTCCCGAACGGTGCGCGCTACCGAGCTGCGCCACACCCCGATAGGTAGAGCACTGTGGCTCCACCTTGAGCCTGTCGTCGCTACTTTGCGAACTCGATTGCTCGAGTTTCACGGATGACGTTTACTTTGATCGTACCCGGATACTGCATAGTACTTTCGATTTTTGTCGCAATATCGCGAGCAAGCTTGATAGCGCTCAAATCATCAATGTTTTGTGGCTTCACAATCACTCGGACCTCACGGCCTGCCGAGATAGCGTAGGCCTTATCGATGCCGTCAAAACTAGTTGCGACGTTTTCGAGATCTCGCATACGCTCGACGAAGTTTTCGGCTGAGATATTGCGTGCACCAGGTCGAGCAGCACTGAGCGCATCACACACTCTCACAATAAGCGCCTCTGGCGTCGTTGCTTCGATATCATCATGGTGCGCCTCAATCGCATGAACAATTTCATCGCTCAAGCCATATTTTCGTGCCATCTCTGCACCGATGTGGTGGTGCTTGCCTTCTACCTTGTGTGTAACTGCTTTGCCTATATCGTGCAGAAGCGTCGCTGTCTTTGTAATGCGTACATCAGCACCTATTTCCTCAGCAATCAGACCAGCCATGTGCGCCATCTCGGTCGAGTGCTTTAGTACATTTTGGCCGTAACTTGTGCGGAATTTGAGTTCTCCTAGAAGACGGACCATCTCGACCGGTATACCGACGACACCGACTTCTCGTGCTGCATCTTCACCAGCTCGTGTAATTTCTTTATCTATTTCTTTGTGTGCTTTTTCGACAACTTCTTCGATGCGTGCTGGGTGAATACGACCGTCTTTCATGAGCATCTCGAGGCTGACCCGCGCGACTTGTCGTCGAATAGGATCAAACGAGCTTAGAATAATCATCCCTGGGGTATCATCGACAAGAATATCGACACCTGTTGCTCGCTGAAGCGCCTGAATGTTGCGACCTTCTTTGCCGATAATTCGGCCTTTCATCTCATCGTCAGTCAATTTGACGGCTGTCACTGTGCGCTCGGCGGTCACATCGGAGCTCATACGCTCCATCGCAGTGACCAGAATAGTCTGCGCGCGTTCTTCCGCATCAAGCATTGCGTCTTTTTGTAGCTTCGACACAAGCCCGAGTAGGTCTTGTTTGATATCGCGTTCGGTCATCTGCATGAGCTTATCGGCTGCGTCTTTCTTGGTAAGCTTGGCAACCTTTTCTAATTTGTCTTGCTGCTTGGTGCGGATTTCACGAATTTCGTTTTTGAGAGATTCGACATCATCTTCATGTTTACGAAGACGCTCTGATCGCTGATCGAGCTCTTCGAGTTTTCGGTCTAAGTTTGCCTCTCTGTCCGCAATGCGGTTTTCTGACTTTTTGATTTCTTTTCGTCGCTCGTCTTCAAGCTTTTTGGCCTCATCGGCGATTTTGAGCGCCTCATCTTTGGCTTTGAGCACGATATCGCTTGCCTTGTGCTTGGCGTCAGCGATTAATTTGTCGGCGGCAGCACCTGCTGACGCCCCTTTGCGCTGGTTGTACACATATGAACCGCCAGCACCAAGAGCAACTCCAATAATTGCGAGGAGTAGTTCCATGATGTTTCCTTTCGTTTATCGACACAGCACAGACTGGATGAGCATCGCTTTCACTTCTCTAGCTCGTGAGTAATTGTGCACGCTGTCTTATTCTCTATACAATGATCGTAGGATCACTATTTATTGTACGCCCGATATGTGTCGTGATGCAATATTAGCTTATTTTTTCGGCGTCGTAATACGTGGCTCAGCGCCGTAGAATGGCATGACGGTCGTATCGTTTTCACCAGCCATAAGACGATGTAGTCCATGCTCTAACCATTCTTCACCCGGCACACCCACAACAGGTATATCGCGCGCATATGCAACGGTATTTGCGACAGTACACCCGATTCGCAGGCCAGTAAAACTTCCCGGCCCTTGGTAGACGACAAGTCCATCTATGTCGTCCCCCATAACCTGATGCGACTGCAAAAATTCCTCTATCTTCGCCAGGAGCGTTGCGGCCAATGTACGGTGCGCTTGCCAACTGTAGTCATACAGCTGAGTTGAGCCGTCATACAGGTATAGCTGTGCTTCAGGCTGAGCGGTGTTAAGGCACAATATCATATCTGAAGCCCTGTCACGTTCACTTGGCGTGATTCGGACGTCGCATCAGCTTCGATATGTACCTGGATACGATGCTCGGGCAGCACGGCATCTATCGTTGAGGCCCATTCAACCACATTGACAGTATCTGGATCGGCCAGTGATTCTTCAAGCTCGAACTTCATGACACCTGCTTCGTGTAGTCGATAAAAATCATAGTGCTTGAGCACAATACCATCCCGGCAGGTATACTCGCGACTAATCGTAAAACTCGGACTCTGGACGACATCGTCTGCCTGCAGCGCCTCTGCTATACCTTTGACAAGAGTGGTCTTACCGGCACCAACATCACCGACCAACTCGATACATTCGCCTCCACGCAAGGATACTCCAATTGTTTTGCCGAGCCGTATCATGTCGTCTGTTGTAACGCATTTCATCACTACAGTATAAAACATTACCCGCATCCCTATACAAGCACTAGTTTTATGAGGTATGATATTACTAATCAAATGGTGGGAAATTATATACAAGTCAATAGAACACATGAGCTCTGTCGAAAGAGGGTTTTTGCATGAAAATCTCTGATCGAACAATAGAGCGATTTCTCGCTCACAAAGAAACAGTCAATGAAGAGAAGATTGTCGAACTCAAAAGTGAAGCAAAAACAGAGGGTAAGACACTCCAAGAAATTGTCGTAACGCACGAATTGTTCAGTGACGAGGAGTTGACCAGGCTGTATGCGGAGCAAGCAGGCATTCCGTTTATCGCCATCGACCCTCGAGACGTCACAAAAGATATCGTCGACGCTATCCCAGAGCGAATAGCTCGTCAGTATATGGCGGTAGTATTCCGAATTGACCCAGACGGTACCCACCATCTCGCAATGACAGACCCAGATGACTTGCAGTCAATTGATTTTATTCAGAAGTACACCGGCACAAAAGTTACTATCTATGCCGCAACGCAGGACAATATCCTCACCTGTCTGCAAGCCTACAGAGAGGGCTCAGAAGAGGAAATCTCAAAAACTATCCAGATAGAAAACGAAGAGCATGAGGAAGAAATCTCAGAGTCTGACATTGCCGAAGATTCTCCAATCGCCCAAACCATCAATCTCATACTCGAATTTGCCATTCGTGCTGGCGCCAGCGATATCCATATGGAGCCACGAGACGACTACGTGTCGATACGCTACCGGATCGATGGAGTGTTGCAAGAAGCCAACAAGCTACCAAAAACTGTGCATGGCGCACTGATTTCTCGTATCAAAATCCTATCAAATCTTAAGATTGACGAACGTCGCGCACCGCAAGATGGGCGCTTCAAGATAAACCTTGGCGGGAAATCATACGCATTTCGAGTTAGTACTCTCCCTATCACAACTGGCGAAAAGGTCGTCATGCGTATCCTAAACGAAAGCTCAAAAGCACTGTCGCTGTCAAAATTAGGTTTCTGGGGAATTGCAAAAGAACGCATCGAAGACGCAATCCGCCAGCCTCACGGCATGATATTGGTGACTGGCCCGACTGGATCTGGTAAATCAACGACATTATTTAGTATTTTGAGTATTCTCAACGACCCTAAGGTCAATATTTCAACTGTGGAAGATCCGGTAGAGTACAAAATTCCAGGAGCCAATCAGACCCAAGTAAATCCAGCCGCCGGTATGACATTTGTCGCCGGACTTCGTGCCCTACTCCGTCAGGACCCAAATATCATCATGGTCGGGGAGATTCGTGATGGTGAAACCGCCAATCTTGGCGTACAGGCAGCACTGACAGGACATCTCGTGTTTAGCACGCTGCACACAAACAACGCTGCAACATGTCTTCCGCGTCTTCTTGACATGCGTATTGAGCCATTCCTTATCGCCAGCACAGTGCGAGCTGTTGTCGGACAACGATTGGTACGCATGCTTTGCACTCATTGTCGTCAAAAATTTACACCCGATGAGACACAGGTCAAGGAAATCGTTCAGATGTTCAACCTCGATAAAGACACCTACATGAAAGACATTCATGAGCTCGAACAACAAGCTGCCAAAGAAAATATCGGCGACAATGTCGATGAACAGCCTCTCTCTTCCACCGGAACTGAAATCAAATTTTTGTACAAAGAAAACCCTGGCGGCTGTGCAGAGTGCAACGGCTCAGGCTATAGCGGGCGCCGAGGTATTTACGAAGTACTCGCCAACACAAACGCCATTCAGCAACTCATCGTCGGCAACGCAACAAGCAATGACATACAAACACAAGCAATCGCAGAAAACATGATTACGATGCAGCATGATGGTCTCGTCAAGGCACTACGAGGTGTCACAAGTATCGAAGAGGTTCTAAGAGTGACGAGGGAATAATGACCCGATTTGCATTTACGGCCCAAACAGAAAATGTTGATGTCATTAAAGGGTATATTGATGCACCCTCAAAAGAAGCCGCAGCCGAGATCATATTTAAGCAGGGGAACCGTCCAATTTCAATCTCGCAAACACATGAAAGACTAGATCTTCTGTCATTTATACAACCAAAGACCAAATCAACTGATCTAGTTATATTTACCCGACAGTTAAGCACGATGGTAAGCGCTGGCGTACCGCTACTTCGCGCGCTCAACACACTCACAGAACAAAGTGAAAGCAAAGCATTGAAATCGACTCTCAGTAGCATTACAAAAGATATCCAGTCGGGTATGTCGTTAGGTGAGGCCTTTGAGAAACACCCGAAGACGTTTAGTGACGTGTATGTAAATATGGTAAAGGCGGGCGAATCTGGTGGTATCTTAGATGGTATTTTAAAGCGCCTCGCAATTCAGCAAGAAAAAAATGATTCTATGAAGAAGAAAGTGAAGAGTGCGATGACATATCCAATCATTCTGCTTATTATCACGATTGGAGCTTTTTTTGGTCTAATGTTTTTTGTTGTACCTACTATTGGGGATATCTTATATGACCTAGGTGGACCTGATGCGCAGTTACCGCTAATAACTCAGATTATGCTCAGCATCAGTGGTTGGATGCTTCATAACTGGTATATCGTTATAATCGCAACCATCCTTTTTGTCGTAGGGATACGCTATTATTTATCGACTTCAAGTGGCAAAAAACAATTCCATTATCTCCTCATCAAGACCCCCGTAATCGGTCCAATCATTCGCAAAATTGCAGTCGCACGATTTGCACGCACATTTTCTTCGTTGATCGGCGCAGGAGTAAGCGTGCTCGAGACACTTAGAGTTACCGGCAACTCTGTCGGCAATGAAGCGTTTAAAGATGAGCTCGAAAAAGGTGCAGCAGCAATCACTGGCGGTCAACAGTTATCTGAAGCACTCGCAAAAGGTGGGTTGTTCCCAGGCATCGTACCGCAAATGCTGGCAGTAGGCGAAGAAACCGGACAAACTGCTGACATTCTCATAAAGGTTGCTGATTTTTACGAAGAGGAAGTCGATGCAACTATTGCCAGTATCAGCTCTATCATAGAGCCAGTCATGATAGTTGTGATGGGTAGTATGGTCGGATTAGTGGCAATCAGCGTAATGGGACCAATCGCTAGCCTTTCACAAAATATCCAATAATCAGTATATATATTCGTTATTTTTCGGGCGGAGGAATAGTGATTCTGTTGGCACTCGTCGGTCTATCAACGTTCCATCTCCGATTTGACCCTCAGAGTTTCTCCCCCAGCAATAGGTTTTTGCATCAGCTACAGCACAACTCCTGTTTGACCCGCCTCCGACTGAGCTAAGCGTTTTATTCAATAACCCCCCTTCAACTGAAACCACTGCCTGCGGTACCCTCCTTTGGGTAGTTGTATTATCACCTATTTGCCCACTAGAATTTAACCCCCAACAATATACGGAACCGTCGGCTATAGCGCAGCTGTGATTGAGGCCGACTGCAATACCGGTGACAGTTTTGTTGTACAATTGATCGCCTGGATTTGCCCGGACCGTTACAGGCCTAAGTGATCTCGAGCTCCAACCTGAAGAATTATTTCCCAATTGACCGTAGACATTATCACCCCAACAATAGGCCTTACCGTTCGATCCGTCCATGTCTGTTGCAACCACACATACATGCGGTTGCGATTGAGTGCCAGGTGTAAAGCCATCTTGTGATATATCGATAACTTTTTTATTCTGCAGCAATCCAGATTCTTGATATACTCTCGTAGGCTGTCGTCGGGTTGTCGTCGTATTATCACCAACGCTCCCTCTTGAATTTTCTCCCCAACAATAAGCTTGATCGTCCGCGATAGCGCACATATTATTTGACCGACTACCGCTAGTTGAGAGTTTTGTTGCCACATACGAAGACGGTAAATTGGAGCCTGTGCCAGTAGCAACGGCCTGAGGAGTAGTAAAGGATGTCGTTGTGCTGTTAACGCCAACTGTCCCATAGTAATTTCTTCCCCAGCAATAGATTTTTCCTTCGGCTATAGCGCACGATGTATCACCTGATCCTCCGATGGCAGTTACGACCTTTCCTGCCAAGGCACCACCGACCTGAACTGGTACTGCGGAATCAGTGGTATTGCCAATCCCCAGTTGGCCGTCGGCATTATATCCCCAACAATACACTTTGCCTTCTGCGAGCGCACAGTTATGAAACTCCGCAGAAAATACATC
Organism: uncultured Candidatus Saccharibacteria bacterium; assembly: GCA_964538665.1. Lineage (GTDB taxonomy): Bacteria > Patescibacteriota > Saccharimonadia > Saccharimonadales > Saccharimonadaceae > JAPUDQ01. Next base: position 15,621 of record CAZIEB010000012.1, on the reverse strand, counting down.
TTCGACAATTTTTCCTGCAAGTACACCATTTTGTTTCAATACTTTTACAGGAATGTTGCTATCAACAGGTGAAGAATTTTCAGGATTTGTCCCGGCGTACTTACCATTTCCGAGTTGGCCACGAGCGTTTCTACCCCAACAATATAGAGAGCCACTCATGATCGCGCAGGTGCGGTAGGTGCCGCTTACCGAACGCTGACCTTCTAGGCTTGTATTCCAAACAATGGTTTTTTTCATAGTTGCTTCGTATGTCCTGGCTATTCCACTAGATGTACCAAGTTTTATTCTTGCGTAGCCCTTCGCAGACACTTGGACACTATTTACCTGTGTTGCGTTACCAGAAGAAAAATCTAAATTCCCTACTTCAAACTCGGTCTTTATTCTGTTGTCATCTGCAACCAAAACGCTATATGCTACTCCAAGATCAGCACCTGTACAGTCGGTGTCCTGAGTTAAGTTTGGTCTCGCAGTACCTCCACTTGCGTTCGGACCCCAGGTTTGTTGTCTGTTATTATTCTCCAAGCACGCTGTAGCGTACGTGACGCCCGCTTCGGCAGCTTCCTCTGCCAGCTTTACATAATATTGGCTAAGGCTCAGACTTCGTAGAGATGAAACTGTCTGAAGCAGTGCCAGTGTAACGATGAACATCGCCGATGTCGTTATTATGACGAGCGGAAGTGCAAATCCTCGTTGTTTCATTCTTCGTTAATCCTTGTCGCGGTTATAGAAAGCTCTGCGGTAACAGGAACACTATCGATAGTTCGCTGTAATCCAATTGTAACGTGTAAATTATCGGCAAGCGCAAGATTGTCTGGATCTACTGTTTTATAAGGGTCAAGCAACACAAATGTCGGAGAGGGATCATCTGTCTGTTGATAATAATCCACACTGAATTTTGTTACATCTGTTGCAATGATTTCGTCCTTTGCTGTACATGAACCACCGGTACCTGATGGACAAGATTGCTTTTGGTATTGTTGGGCTCCATTACATACCGTCGTGGAGGTATCTGTCAGTATTCTTCTGTACAGCTTATTGTTATCTACAAAATATACGATATAAAACGGTAATTGTGGGTTGATGTATAACGTACCATTAGGCGGTGCGGAAGAACAGTTTAACAAAGCATCTTGTACAATATACGGGTTCGCTAAGCCCCCGTGTACATACACTGGTTGTCTTGAGGGTGAGTATGGATTATTTGTAGTTGCATTTGCTTTCAGTATCAACACTCTTTTGTCTTCATCACTCGGAGTACCTCTGTGTGTCCAGCCGCCTGAAGGTGCGTTCGGATCTGAAAATGGCGATGGTAGAACTGTTGAATACTTCGTGCTCAGTCGTATATCACGCTCAACATCTACAAGAGCATTTTGGAGATTTCCATTCAGCTCCAGCTGAACTGTGTTGCGTCCAGAGCGTATATATGTGTTCATAATCATGCCAATAAACACAACTACTACAACTGAGGATAAAGAGACAGCGAGTAATAGCTCAACTATGGTGAACCCTCTCTGATGTAATCTAGTATGAGACATAAGTTGCATGTGTGATTGTCCTTTGTGATGCCCCACCACCATATTTTACCTGTGACTGTACCCGTATAGGCTGGCCTGGACCAGATGTTCCGCAACCGTATGGAGCGATAGCTATCACATATTGGATTACGGGTGGTGGCAATTGTAAGTAAGATTCGCTCGAAGTTGTGTTCATTAGTACTTGACCAGTTGCTGAAGGTTTTGTTTTTCCATCACTAAATGGAGGTGTGGTCTCGCTTGCATCATCGCCTACGCAATCAAACCAAAGCGGTTTTTTATTGTTTGCGTATTTTCGCATATTATTATATGCAACATTACTCGCCACACTTCGCCGTGATGCCTCAGTCGCCAAATTATTTACACTAGCAATCATCTGGAATATTGCGGTTGCAAAAAGCGCCGTCACTGTTATTGTGATTATTAGCTCTACAATCGTAAACCCTTTTTGGTCTATCATTGTTGGTACCTACTCTCAATTACACGTAACTCCGGTGTCGTTGCCTCTGTTTTATACCAAATTTTGAACCGCGTACAAGGATCATTAGACGTCGAGACCGTGCAAAGTGTACCGTCTGAAGAAAACGGCTGATAAATATAGCCCTGATGAGTAGCATTACTCGTTAAATCACCGTTGCTAGCAGCAACCGTAACACTGTTAGCTGTTTGACCTGGTGCTATAGCAGCATCTTTCAGGCCGCTGTTCATCAAAATATTCATTTCGGATGGGAGCGTAGCTGTAGAAGGATAGCTTGGGTAGGATACTGATGCATACTCTTTGTAGCGTTGTTCAAAAAATCTTGCGAGCGAAAGAGCATCAGATGCTCTTTCGCTGTTTCGAGCATCCCTCTGTGCATTAGGGATAAACGCGAACGACATTGTGACCAGAATACTAATTACAGCCATCACTATAGTCAATTCTATAATGGTAAAACCGCCCGCAGCATCTTTAGAACTACGAAACTTAATAGGACTCACCATATTATTTGTACCTGTACTTATATACCGCTTATGTATATAGAGTATTATACATTAGTTTACTCTAGTATTGACTGCATGAATTATATGATTATACTTATGCTTAAGATCACGTCACAATAACACGGATCAGTATCAATCTAAAAGGGGGGCATTTATGCTCAAAAAATATTCACAAAAAGGTTTCACGATTGTCGAGCTTCTCATCGTCATCGTGGTTATCGGTATTCTCGCCGCACTGGTACTCAACACGTTCTCAGGTGTTCAGAAGCGCGCCCGAGACACACAGCGACAAACTGACATCAATGCAATAGCGACTCAGCTCGAAGTCTACTACAACGACAAAGGTGGCTATCCAGAAATCGGAGTCATTGCCGCTGAATCACTCAAAGGTATTGACGAAGGTGCACTGACCCCTCCAGGACGAAATCAGCCGTCGATTCTTCCATCAACTGAAGCCTCTGCACTAGCTGATCTCAGTGGCGGCACATTGACAGCAAATTCTCAGTACGGCTATCAAACGCTTGAAGCCAACGGCACAACTGCATGCACAGCAGACTCTGAAAACGATGTATTCTGTCCTAAGTTCAAACTCTTTTGGATCAAAGAAGACGTTGAAAATGTCGCAGATGGCGTTCAGGTAAAAAGTAGCCTCAACTAAACCATCCACTTTCGCAGTAGTAATACCCCTAGCTAATAGGGGTATTATTCTATAAAAATGATATACTGAATAAGGATTATTTAGGATGGGCATGAAACGAACACTATTCTTACATAAACGCCCAGTACTGGGCCTCGACATCAGTTATACCTACGTCAAACTTATGGCTATAAACACCAGCAAGTGGGAGGTATTATCATATGGCTCAACGAATACTGACCCAGTCAAGCTACGCGCCAGTTTGACGGGTGATCCATCCTATCTTCAGGAAATCATCACCGAAACATTGACTCGCAACCGCATAGGCCCACTCAACTCTGACCATGTCGTAGTATCAATCCCTACTAACCTGACCTACAGCAGGAGCTTTTCTCTGCCAAAGGCCGGCATCAAAAACCTAGACGATGCAATTGCACTCGAAGCCGGTCAATATATCCCAGTCGCACTCAGTGAGCTCAACCTCTCGTATGAAGTGCTGTCGGAGACAAGTGAATCGCTCGAAATCCTTATGTCCGCCGCGCCAAAGAAAATCATCGAAGCTGTCACAAATGCCTGTAGCGATGCAGGGCTCACGGTACTCGCAATCCAGCCAAGTATCAATGCTGTTGGGCGGCTCCTCACCTTGACCGAACAAGGCCACCTGCCTACGGTCATTGTCGATATTGGTGCTGCCGATACTGATCTTGCAATTCTCAATAATACAATTCGGGCAAATGCGAGCACGCAGGTAGGTGGCAACACCTTAACATATGCAATTGCCGAAAAGCTTCATGTGTCGCTCGAGTCTGCGCATCAGATGAAGGTACTACATGGTCTCTCCCGCAGCGCCAAACAAGAAAAGATCAGCGCAGCATTACACCAGCCATTGTCACAACTCATATCAGAGGTACACAAAATTATGCGCTATTATAGCGAGCGTATCGAGGGAGCCGAAAAAATCGAGCAGGTCATCATCGTGGGAAGCGGCTCAGACATACCAGGGCTGGGTGACTATTTCACAAACCAGTTGATTATGCCCGCCAGGATTGCAAGTCCGTGGCTTGCACTCAATTTTGGTACGCTACCCCAGCCAGCAAAGCAATTTCGTCAGCGCTATATCACCGTAGCTGGCCTCGCGACAATCGCCCCGCAGGAGATTACGCTATGATAAATCTTCTCAGCACCGAGACCAAAAAAGAGCTACGCGCAGCAAAGCGCAATGTCGTATTGAGAAAATATGTCACAACCCTATTGTCTACTGCGGTTATGGTGGCGAGTGCATACGGCATCGGGTACCTAGTCCTCACTTCACAAGAGCAGTCATACCGACAAGAACTAGCCCAATACACACCACAAAAAGATGATGAATATGCCGACACAATCGCACTTGCCGCAGAGTATAGTAAAAATTTGAGTATAGCAAAAACGATACTAGAAAACGAAGTAGTATTTAGTGACTATTTGGTGTTACTCGCGAAAACAACACCTAGTGATGTGGTACTCGTAAATCTCGCGACAAAATCATCAGCCCTCTCAAAGCCTGTGCAACTAATATTTGCGACAAAAACATACGATGATTCGTTGCGCGTCAAAGAAGCCTTGGAGGTATCGCCGTATTTCTTCGACGCAAAAATACAGTCTGTCGAATACAATCCTGTACGAGAGTATGATTATCGCGGGATATTTGAGGTAAGCTTTGACAAAAAAGCGTACGTAAAAGCTCGTAGCGAGGGTACGCTATGATAGAAAAGCTTCGGTACAATACTGATAATGGTGTAGGTAGCCGCGCGGCGCGAAGATATCTAAATATAGGAAAACTACGTTACAACACAGCTACAAGTCTACAATACATTATGATTATTGTGTGCGTACTACTTATTGCTTTGATTGCTGTGATTTTCGTGTATGCAGACAAATTTCTTAGCACTAAAGCAACCGAGACCAACCACGCTCGCATCGATGCCGAGCTCGCCTCACAAGAATTAATCAACTTGCAAAACCTCAAAAAAGATTTAGCGTCCGAAGCGGATGTCATCCAAAAAACACAACAAATTGTAGCAGAAAGCCAAAAATACCAATTTCAAAATCAAGTAATTGAAGATATCACAAGTTATGCCCGACAATACAATGTGACAATTTTAGGATTTGACTTTGGCGCTAAGCCTGGTGCACCCCCGAACTCGTCTCAATCTAGTGGTACAGCTGGATCGCAGCAGCGTACGATTGTGAGCCTTAGCCTACAAAATAATATTCCGTATACTTCATTCATCCAGTTTTTGAAAGCTATAGAAAACAACGTCACAAAGATGCAGCTAACGGGTGTCCAAGTGCAGCCAATGGATGACCCGAACTTCGTACAAAGCCCGACCATCGATGTAGAGGTGTTTTTACGATGAAACTATCAAAAGAATCATTTGACCCACTCACAAAATATGCAGGTGTCATCATGCGCCACTATGCAATTATCTCTGTTGTCGTACTATTCGGCGCATTGTTCTACTGTTTAATCAGCATCCAACAGGTATTACAGCTAAGCGAAGATGCCGATTACCGCGAAACGCAGTCGCAAAAGAATACCAAAACATCATTTGACCAGGCTACAATACAAAAAGTGAAAGATTTGAAAACGAGCAACGACCAATTCAACCAAGCGCTTCCCGAAGGCCGTATTAATCCATTTGCAGAGTAGTGCTACACTACTACTATAATGCTGCAATTATCAGACTCACTAGAAAACGTTCCTGTACTTAGTCTGCAGACGGGTACGAAATTAGCCCACACGATAGGTATAATTATCGATCCGGACACATTGGCTATCCCTGCGCTGTATGTCGAAGGCCCAGGCATCGATATCCAGCCAAGCGTCGTGTTTGTTGAAGATATACGTGAAGTAAGTGATATTGGCTATATTATCGATAGTAGCGATAGTATTATGCCGCTAGATGGCCTTGTACGTCTCCAAAAGATGATAGACGCTGATGTATCATTGTTGGATAGTATCGTCGTTGACCAATCGGGCGAAAAAATTGGAAAAATAGAAGACTTCTCGTACGACTCAGACCTCTTTGTCATTCAACAAATACTCGTCCGCCCTCCACTTCTAAAAAGAGTGCTCGGTGATGGGCGTATCATACATCGTTCGCATATCGTAGAGGTAACCAAAGAAAAGGTCATCATCGATAACTCTTCGGCCATGCATACTTTGCGGGAAAAAACCGACGAGTCGGCGGCATTCGTTAATCCGTTTCTTGCTCCTGATACTGAGAGTCGATAAACTGGTTGACCTTAGTACGCACCAAATCGTAGTCGTAGCCCTGCCGAACTAAGTATTGCACGAGCTTCAGCTCATCATACCGATGACCTTTTTTGGCTATCACCTTGTCAATCTCATCATCATCGGTGCGGCTGGATGTGGACACTACCTGATCGATAATTGTTTGATCAACTGATTTTGCGCGAAGCTCATTCTGTAACTTGCGCTTGCTGGCTCCTTTTCTCATATTTCTGTTTTCTACCCAAAACCGGGCAAACCGCTCATCATCGATGTAGTTCTTTTCGACAAGCCTATCGAAAACCCTATCAGCGAGCAGCTGACTCACACCCGCACGCTCTTTGATTTCTCCGCTACGAGACTTATAACGAGTAGTCCTCGTCTTGCGCCATAGATAGTCCCTGACCTCTTTTGCGCTACGGGGTCTCATCATGACATACTCTAAACTTCGCGCGTATAATTTGCCGAAGATACTCTCTTGCTCAAATAACGAAATCTCTTCTTCGCTATATTCATTACCAATTTTTATGCCAAATTCTGTAACTTGATAAACTTCAAGAGAAAATCGGTATGTACCGTCAACTGATACATTGACACGATCTTGGTTCTTTGCCTGCAGCGTAATATTAGTAATCTTCATCTATACTCCAAGCCCACGCTATGCAAGCTTTTGATGCGTTCTATTCTTCGGCGGCGGTAACTTTTTTGCGGACAGTTTTTTCTACTTCATCAAGTACTTTAGGATTTTCTTTTAGATAAATTTTTGTGGCCTCACGCCCCTGACCAATCTTGCTGTCTTTGTAGTCAAACCAGGCACCAGCTTTGCCGACAATCCCGTGTAATACTGCCAGATCGAGTACATCACCCGTGCGAGAAATTCCTTCGTTGTACATGATGTCGAACTCTGCCGTACGGAAAGGTGGCGCAATCTTGTTTTTTACCACTTTGACCTTTGTCCGGTTGCCTATTATGTCTTCACCTTGTTTGATTTGACCAATTCTTCGAATATCAAGTCGGACCGAGGCGTAAAATTTGAGTGCATTTCCACCCGTAGTCGTCTCAGGGTTTCCAAACATCACACCAATCTTCATACGAATCTGATTGATGAAGATGACAGTAGCTTTACTCTTGTTGATAATACCTGTCAGTTTTCGAAGCGCCTGGCTCATGAGTCGCGCCTGTAGTCCCATGTGGCTATCGCCCATATCTCCCTCGATTTCGGCCTGTGGCACCAGTGCGGCGACCGAGTCAACGACGATCAAGTCAACCGCGTTTGAACGCACGAGTGTTTCGGTAATTTCGAGTGCTTGCTCACCATTATCTGGCTGTGACACTAGTAGGTTTTGAGTATCAACACCAAGTTTTTTTGCATACGCAGGATCAAGCGCGTGTTCTGCATCGATAAATGCCGCTGTGCCGCCCTGCCGTTGTATCTCTGCGATTGCATGCAGTGCAAGCGTCGTTTTACCACTAGATTCTGGCCCGTAGATCTCGATGATACGACCTTTTGGGTAGCCGCCACCGAGTGCAAGGTCTAATGAAAGTGATCCAGATGACAAGAGCTCTACATCGGCCTTTCGGTTTTCGCCAAGCTTCATGATGGATCCGTCACCAAACTGTTTCGTAATCTGTTCTAGTGCAAGCCCAAGCGCTTTTGATTTACCGTCGTCAGTTGCAGCCTGCGCTCCTGATTTTTTCGTTGATTCAGCCATACTATCCCTCCGTTTCTACTCTCTAGTATACTCTGAATGATGATACAATTATAGACGTGAATATTAAGAAAAAATTTACTGTAGTTGAGGTAGTAGTCGCGATTATATTGCTCAGTGCAACCGTTGCGGGCGTGCTATTTGTACAAAACCAAGTCGAGAAAGTCGACCGAGATAGACAGCGCAAAACCGCAATTAATACAATGCACTATTCATTGCAGGAAGTATATTTCCCAAAAAACCGAAGTTACCCAAAAACTATTGACGAAAAGACACTCCCGAGCACAGATCCAGCTTTCTTTACTGACCCTCGTGGAAATAAGATTGGTACACAACAGTCTGATTATACCTACCAGCCTTTGGCCTGCGAGGCTAACAGCTGCCGAAGCTATATATTGAGGACAAAATTAGAAAACGAAGTTGATTTCGTAAGACGACCAGAAGACTAGTCGCCGTCGGGGTCAACCGGCCGACCGTTTTTGAAGGCTTCAACTGCATTGTTCAATACTGATATCAACTTTGATGGACTCCCGGCATAGGGAAATCTGTAGGTAGTCTCATCGCCTTCGGTTGATAACCGTAGTAATCCATAGTTAAACATGTGCTGCAGGATACCGTGCTGTGTGAAGCTTGCATCTTCAATATTCGTCAGACTAATCGTTTGTTCTTTTCGTGAAAAAATCCCGTGCTGCAAGTGCTGAATCACACTCTCATTTGTCAAAAAGAATTTATTGCCTCTATAAATCACTGTTGCCACTATCCCAATTATCAGCGCAAGCGCCATGAGCGCGATAAACATCAATCCGAGATATGGCGCACTCTCTGGGTTGATTATTGTGACATCGGCGTCTGATCCGCCAAGTGTCACAGCCATACCGCCGATAAGCAACGCCAGTACGACCGATACTGCGGCCCATATCTCGACCAAGCCGATTGGATGACGCTCGATAGCAGTAATCACATACTCGCCTTCGCTCAAATTTAGATGCGGATACGCCTTTAGTGATGCGAGGTGTCGCGCTTTGGCTTTTTCGGACATAATAGGCTTGACAGGTTCATGAGGTCTCGTCATAAACACGACGTGAGGCGTAGGGGCTGTGCCTCCTGTCTGCGCTACCGTCTCAGTGCCTACTACCGCACGCTGAAATTGATCGGCATGGACTTGTATAGGATTACCTTGCGCGTCGTATACAGTATGCGTCTGTGGTTTTTGTGCCATATAGCTCCAGTATATACCTTTTTAGCTGCCTAGTCTCTCAATATGCTGCTTGGCTTTTTGGGTGACAATGCGTCCTTTTGGGGTGCGCTCGATGAATCCTATTTGCATCAAGTATGGCTCATAAAAATCTTCAATAGTTGTTTGCTCATCACCTGTGAGCGCAGCAATCGTGTTGAGACCGACAGCTCTATCGCCATAATTTTCAATAATCTTGATAAGCATATGTCTGTCTGCTGGATCGAGACCAACGTCATCAATTTCCAGCATCTCTAGCGCCTGAGTGGTGATTCGCTCATCGATAATTCCATCTCCATTGACATCCGCATAGTCTCGCACTCTTTTGAGCAACCTGTTTGCAATACGCGGCGTCAAGCGAGCACGCATCGATAAGTGTTGTTGTGCAGGATGGACGATATCTACGCCTAAAATTCCTGCTGCGCGAGTAATTATTTGTGCAATTTCATCAGGACTATAAAATTCCAATCGGTAAATATGCCCAAATCGATCTCGCAGCGGTGCAGCCAAGCTTCCAGTTCGTGTCGTTGCGCCAATCACCGTGAACTTTGGCAAATCAAGTCTTATGCTGCGTGCAGCCGGGCCTTTGCCTATGACAATATCTAGCTTGAAGTCTTCCATGGCGCTATATAAGACTTCTTCAACCGTGCGGCTCAAGCGATGTATCTCGTCGATGAATAGTATGTCGCCGTCAGCTAGATTTGTCAGAATGCTTGCCAAATCTCCGGCACGCTCAATAGCAGGACCAGCTGTTATTCTCAGCCCTACCCCCATCTCATTTGCAATCACACTCGCCATCGTCGTCTTGCCTAGGCCGGGAGGACCATACAGCAGTACGTGATCGATAGGTTCTTCACGCTTTTTTGCAGCATCAATCGCGAGCTTAAGATTTCTTTTCAGGCGCTCCTGGCCGACATATTCATCAAACCGTTGCGGCCGCAACGTGACTTCTATCTGCTGCTCATCTTGGTCGTCATCGTTGATGAGCGTATCGACAATTCTTTCTATAGCCATTATCGTTTCAGCGCCTCGGTAATTCGTTTGTTCGTCGGCAGTGATGGGTCAACGTTTTCTAGAGCCTTTGTGGCATCTGCAAGCGTATAGCCAAGCGCTATCAATGCTTCTAACGCTTCATCATTGGTATTGAGTTCAGTTTGTATCGGTGAGCTGTCATGACCGGTCGCAGTCGGCAGACCAACCTTATCATGGAGATCCACCGCAACACGCTCAGCGGTTTTCTTGCCAACACCAGACGCTTTCGCAATATATACCGTATCCGACTGTGCAATCGCATTGCGTACCTGCTCGGCATTTCCGAGACTGAGTATTGCCAGGGCAGCTTTGGGGCCCACTCCCTGCACAGTAATGAGCAATTCAAACATTTTTTTGGCTGCAAGTGAACTAAACCCAAACAATTCATCGGATTGTTCTCTGACATGATGATAGGTAAATAATTTTACGTCGGTATCCAATAATGCAGCTTCATAATCACCCAGTGATACTTGCACTTCATAACCAACACCATGGACGTCAATAATTATTGCGCCATTAAACTTCTCTGCGACAGTGCCTCGTACGTGTGCAATCATGTGTCTATTATACCCTGCCCATCATGGCATGGGTAATTGCCGCCCCGAGTGCATCAGCTGCATCATCGGGCTTTGGTATAGTTATGAGACCCAACTGCAATCGTATCATTTCTTGCATCTGTTTTTTGTCAGCTTTTCCATAGCCGGTAATCGTCTGTTTGATTTGTAGCGGTGTGTACTCTGCATACGACAATCCGGCTTTTTTGCCAGCCAATATTGCGACTCCTCTGGCGTGCGATACACTCATTGCCGTCGTCACGTTACGCGCAAAAAACAGTTTTTCAATAGATACAACATCGGGCTTTGTCTCAGCAATTATTTCGCATAGTCCATCATAGATTTCTTCGAGGCGTTCATCAAGTGGCGTATGCGCAGGTGTCTTGATTACACCCGCAGTTACAAGTGCAAAGGTGTTTCCTTTTACATCCACAACGCCAAAACCCAATATACCCGTACCCGGATCAATGCCAAGAATTCTCATATGTACACAGTATATGTTACTTACGTCGTAAGAGCCTAATAGCTCGCTGACCAAATGAAACCAGCTCAGTACGCCACTCGTAGGTACCATAGCCAAGCGCACCTACTCCGGCAACTGCTGCGAGTGCATACGGGCTGACTACCCCACGGGCGGATGACTCATTTTCCAACAATTCCTCTATATCTGCTTGAGGCGATAGTGTAGCACCCACAATCTTTCGACATCGGTTTGTCTCAGGATTTCTTTCATAGCCTTCTTTGCACGGCACGAGATCGTCCGCGGAAGCAACAGCTTTTCTGCAACGGTTGGTTTCTGGATTTCTTTCATAACCAACTTCGCATGGCTCAAGCCCAGCAAAAGCTTGGGTTATTTTTCGACACCGATTGGTATCGGGATTTCGGTATTCATCCGCATCACATGCAGCCAGCACACTCGCGTCAGACTCTATGGTTCGACATCGATTGGTGAGCGGGTGACGATATTTTCCTTCTGGACATGGACCGAGTGCAGCGGACTCTAACTGTGGACTTTCTGTCTCAAACTCTTCGACTGATGCAATGTTTTTTGATCCTGGCGTCACGGAATTAGTAAACTGCCACATATCGTCAATCAATGCCCAGGATATATCGTCTTTCGGACTTTGGTATGGAATAATCTCGTCAACAAGCGTCGCATCATAGAAATATAGCTCAACACGTGTCGTCGTATTGAGCAACGAAAACCCTAGTTCGCTATCCCAAAGCGCCATATAGCCCCCAGGTAGTAATTGCTTGGACGGTATCGCATACTGCTTCTCAGCATTTTTTCCTATCTTGAGATAATAATCAGCAAGATCGACCGACTCCACTCCGGGATGAAATATTTCAATAAATTCTTTGCCGTCATCGACGCCAGCCGCATTTGGTAACACTTCCGATAGTTTGAGTGGTTGCATAATGGGTATCACCATACATTCCAAACCAACAAATCGATGACCTACAGGAAGCTCATATTGAAACCCCTCTAAAATAGGACACACATCCAATGACGCATCCAGGCATTGGCCGATATCGTCAAGTACATACCCGCTTTGTAACTCAGTCTGAATCAAATCAATATTTGGACATATATCCAGAGTGAGCAGCTCGCAATTGCCCGCCTCATCGTACCCGTAGCCGTCGGGTAGTGTTATTTGCAGCTCTTCGAGAGTCGGACATAGGTCTCTGACCGTCTCTTGCTCAACAATGCCTCCAAACTCAAGCGGAAAATCTATCCCGTTGATATATTCCAAAACGTTATCCTGATTTAACGCGAGAGATGATCCGGTCGTGAGGGCTTTCGTGGGCGGCGTAGTCATATCACCCCATAGTACTGTATCGATGGTCTGCCCCTCGTCGTCGACAAGTTCGAGAACCCCTCCTGTACCAACGAGATTTTTATTTTCTTCTAGCAATAAACCGTCTGCTACAAAGCTAGGATTATCGCTTAGCGAATCGTAAAACAAGTCATTCGACACAAATATCGCTCTTTTGTCTGGTGGCAATATGTAGCGAATATTTTGCGGAGGTTCAAATAATATCTTAGTAATCCTCGTGTCAGCTATTTTGCGACTATACTTGAGAGAATAGCCGGTTATATCAACTGGTTCATCACCAATATTAGCTATCTGTATGTACTCTTCACTTGCGGATGAAACTCCAGGAGACACGCCAGAGATTACGACATGTGATAAACCGGAGACGGGTTTTGGCAGTATGACCCCCATGAGCAGAGCTAGCAGCAGAGACGCCAGAATTCGCCAAAAATATCTAACGCCCGACAATCGCGGCAAAACGTTCATGCTTATGCCGATAATAATCCTCGGATTGTAAATTGTAAATACTAGTTTTTATGCAGATTGTGCGTTGTGATATATATTTGTGACATCATCAAGTTCGTCGAGCGCATCCAATAGTCTCATTAGTTTGTCTTCGACGTCTTGAGACTCAGGCTGAACAGTCGTGGTTGCAACAAATTGCAATCCTGCGTCCTGTACCCTCATACCTGAACTTTGCAAGGCTTCTTTGACGGTATGCAAATCTTTCATATCTGTATATACGATCATTTCATCCTCTTCCACCTGGGCGTCCTCCGCGCCAGCATCAAGAATTGTGAGTAACTGCGCATCGCTGTCACTATCAGCTTTTACATTGATGACGCCTTTACGGGTAAACTGAAACGCCACACTACCCGGCTCTGCAATAGTTCCGCCATTTTTTGTAAACG
>CAZIEB010000012.1:0-1843 GCA_964538665.1 uncultured Candidatus Saccharibacteria bacterium | reverse complement strand
TCATTTACGCCTTTATCTCTTTTGATTTTTGACCATTTATTGTGTCCTGCCATACATCCAGTATATCAGTCGATGATGCTACTGCTACGAAAATTGTAGTGTAGTTTGCGCCACAGTATAGCCGATATCGCGATGGTAGCTACGTACATTCCGACCATCACTTGCCACGTTATGTCGACATCAAACTGTGACCAATTCGGGCTCGAGAGGAATCTTACTATTGCTACAAAGTAACTCAACAACACTTCGGCAGCCAGGCCGACAACAAATCCAATACTTGGGATAATCATCGCGCTCACCCCAGCCAAAAACGTCAGTAGCATTGCGAAAGGTATGAGAGGAGCGCTCAATATATTTGCAACTATCGCGAGTGTTGGTAGTGAGCCAAATACGACAAGCAATAGTGGCAATGTCATAATTTGAGCTGCAAATGACTCACTCGCAATCTGAATTACCGGCGATGGTTTATTGGTTTTGTAACGCATATTGAGTATCAGCGGCGACACCACCAACACCCCAAAGAATGCCAAAAACGATAGCCACCAGCCCAAATCCGCCCATACGTACATGGGTTGGTACATTGCGGTAGCAGCAGCTACGTAGAGCAGCAGTAGCACTGGGTGGAAACGACGTCCGTAGTACCACGCAGCGAGGCTCAATCCCGCAACGGCGCTCGCACGAACCATACTTGGGCTCGCTCCAGACACAGCCACAAAGCCTGTCATGAGAGCTATAGACGTCGACATCACCAAAAACTTGGAGTGAGCTTCAAAAAGCCGTTTTGCAAATCGCATCAAAATCGTAAGGTTATATCCGCTTGCAACGATCAAGTGAGTCAGCCCGACTATACGCAACTGCTCTTCAAGCTCTGATGACAATGTAGATTTTTGGCCAATCACAAAGCCGATGCCTAAACTCGCAGAAGGTTCTACCACGACCGACCTAACACCCCGCGCAAACTCATCCCGAAGCTGCGTAATAGGATCATTCGACGGGATGACATTGAGTATCTCAGCATAGCCCATTGTCAGCTGATGCGTACCAAATCCAGGCTTTGCTTCGCCGCGAACAACCACCTGGTCTCCTCTTCCAATTTCTGGTGCGTCTCTAGAATCAGCCCAAACTGTACCAACATATCCTACGCCATCACGCGCAATATTGTTCAGAATAAATCGTACTTCTTGGTTTTCTTCATATTGGGGATCTTCCGCTATTATGCCCGTCAGATATAGTTCTTGGCCGGACAAGGAGCGGAGCCTTTCCTGTGCGAGCATCATGTCACTACCTCTCATATAACCAAGTGCTATCGCACAGATGCAGAGCAAAACCAAAGATATAATTTTTATTCTGACGAGTAGTAGAACTATAGCGACAATCAGCACTAGATATATACCAACAGGCACAGATTCGCGAGGTTCAAATAATCTTGATCCCGCAATGCCTACCAAGACACCTATCGACACTACCCCAATACCAAACGAGGTATGAAACGATTTATAGTGCAGCAGGTTGGGCATAATGTGAGTATATACCGCTCGCTATACAAAAGAAAAAGCCCATCACGAGGATGGACGTTTTCTATGGAGGAGCCACTGGGGCTTGCCCACATCCTGCGGGCCCAGAACTTCTGCCATGACAGCATAGCTGTCAGGTGAAGATTCTCTTGTGACCCGCCGACTGGCGGGTCTCACCCAGAGACACCCCCGGGTGTCTTGGATAAAGCCATAATAGCAATTCCATAGAAAAAACGCCCAAATGGACGTCCTTTCTATGGAGGAGCCACTGGGGCTTGAACCCAGGACACCCTGCTTAAAAGGCAGGTGCTCTAACCAGCTGAGCTATG
>CAZIEB010000011.1:0-23627 GCA_964538665.1 uncultured Candidatus Saccharibacteria bacterium | reverse complement strand
CCTGCCATTTTGGCAGGTTTTTTCGTGGTCGAGAAATATATTATCGAACCTGCGACCCGACGGGCATTACCTTTCGGCGAAAGGTAATGTTATCAGAGCTTGGCCGACGAAATCGCTTCTGCGGTTGAGGAGCACATATGCCAGGTTCGAATCCTGTCTCCCCGACCACGAAATGACCTGCCATTTTGGCAGGTTTTTTCGTGGTCGAGAAATATATTATCGAACCTGCGAGCCGACCATGACAAGATCCGCTTTTGTGGTAGGTCTTTTCGTGGCTGAGAGAGGGTATACTGGAAGTATGACGTTCCAAACTCCAAGCATTGACCAACCCGCGCCTGATTTTTCGCTTGTTGGGCATGACGATACGCGGTATGAGCTACAATCTTTTCACAGCTCATGGCTGGTCCTCTATTTTTACCCAAAGGACAATACGCCCGGGTGCACGACCGAAGCCTGCAGTTTGCGCGACGCCAATCCGGCGCTGGCTGACATGCATGCAACTGTCGTCGGCGTATCGATGGATACTCCCGGCGAGCATCGGGAATTTATCGATGTATATCGCTTACCGTTCGTGCTACTGAGCGACCCTACGGGTGCAACAATCCGTCGCTATGGTGCGTGGGGTAAGAAAATGTTTGGGCAAGAGGGGATACTGAGAAAAACATTCATTATTGATCCGGAAGGAATTGTGCGCAAAGTGTACGGCCGGGTTACGCCAGACGGTCATGGAGCGCAGTTACTGGCAGACCTATCGAAGTTACAATCAACGAGGTAGGGCTTTTTGCAGCGCCGGGATACGCATGAGCGCCCATATCAGCAGTAGTACAGCCGCACCAATCAAGGCATTCAACAGTTTTGAGTCAGACACGACAATAGTCGTTACGATAAATGGTAACAGTATGGCATGCAAAATATAAAAACTGAGCGACCGAGTGCCATACGCCATCAATAGCCAGCCAAGGTACTTGGATATTTCAGTGCGAAATACATGGAACAACCCGAGCAACCCCGCAAACCAGAGGAATGAGAGTGCGACTCGTGTCGGTGCCATCGGTTTATTAGAGAAATACGGATCGACATTTGATCGTATAGAGACGTAAGCGTCACGGGTGAGAGTTGTATCCGGCGATTCGACGTATGCCCAACCGTGTACGAGGAAATAACTGATTGCCATCGTGGCTATCGTGCTGGTGATGGAAAAAACAAGCAGCTCGGTCCGAATCACTGGCCGCGCACGTAGCCACGACAAAATAGCTTCAAGTTTCCAGCCTATCAAGGCTGCGCCAAAGAACAGGAGTTGCCACTGCAGAGCAGCTTCGTTAACTTCGGTCAAGTAGCTGCCCGCGTATATCACTACCGACAGCAGCAGTGCAACAGACCAATATCCTTTTCGAACAAGCCACAAAAACACCGGCGCCGCAAGCAACATGTACGCATAGAGACGTAGGAAATATATCCAGTCCGATGCATATTGCATCGTAAATACATTCCATACGTACATAGGCAGGCTCGTGACTTGTGAGGCGTCAGGAGGTCGCGGCAATAGGGCGCCATCGGGGCTCAGTGCGATACTAAGTCCGGCAACTGCAAATGTGACACCAACACACCAGAGATATAGTACGCCAGCTCGTGCAACCAAATGTTTTGATAACACCGATAATTTGGTTCGTGCGCCTTTGTAGAGCCGTAAGTATCCTATCAATAGTCCGGATATGATGAAAAATCCCTCAGCGGCAGACACCCAGAGCCTGCCCTGGCCAGTGAAGTACTGTAGATAACTCGGCCAAAACTGTAGATGATCAAGAATTATGACTGCAATGAAAAAACCTCGAAGCAAATCAAGCTCTATTATTCGACGACTTTTGGACTCACTCGACATATCGTTCTATTATACTACCGATGTAGCAACACAAAAGTGTTCTCTGCTATCGGGGGCGGTTACGGGCGATGTCGCGAGCATGCAGGGCAAACGTATCATCGATGACATG
The DNA here is from genome assembly GCA_964538665.1 of uncultured Candidatus Saccharibacteria bacterium. Taxonomy (GTDB): domain Bacteria; phylum Patescibacteriota; class Saccharimonadia; order Saccharimonadales; family Saccharimonadaceae; genus JAPUDQ01. The sequence goes on along the minus strand of CAZIEB010000011.1, from coordinate 21,639 downwards.
AGACTCAAAATCTCCGAAGCGGTGGATGGCTGCAAATTCAATCAACGCGTCGGCAAACTCGGGGTTTTTTGGCAACAATGAGCCGTGGAGGTATGACCCAAATACGTGTTTGTAGATAGCGCCTTCGGTTTTGTCCTGACCGTTATTGCCTTCACCTTTTATGATTGTCCCGAATGGGCGCTGTGATTCGCCGAGAATAGTCAGGCCGCTGTGATTTTCGTATCCGATGATGTCACCATACTCGGTGCGCGTGACAACATTGCCTATCATGCGGTGATCGCCGCCGTATGTCTCGATATCAAACACACCGATTCCTTGTATGCGCGTGCCATCTTTTGTCTGGAAAAAATGGCCAAATAGCTGGTAGAGCCCACAGATCATAAGCATGGGTAGCTTTTGGTCGGCAAGGGTATGAATAGTGTCGCCCACCCGTAGTAAGTCATCCTGAATCAATGTTTGGCCAGAATCCTGACCTCCGCCGCCGACCAGCAGGTCAATTGACGTATCAATAGTATCTCCAGGATTGATATCGATAATCTTTGTCTCGTAGCCATGCCACTGGGCGCGGCGTGCGAGTGTCAGCACATTCCCCCAGTCACCATAGATATTCATTTGGCGGGGGTACAAATGTCCGATAACGAGAGTTTTTGATGTGCGTGTCATGCGTCGATATCCTCGAGATGGTATTGTTTTGCAAGTATTTTTCGAATCTGCATCATGGCAGTATAGGTACAAAAGATTCGTCGTGGTTTTGCAGGTCCTGACAAAAACCGCCGGACAGCTTTCCCAAGATGTGGCTCGACGTCTTCGATAACTACTTCATCGTATTGCAGCCGCAGTGCCATGTCATAGGCTCGAATCCCGGAGACAAGTCGAACTTTATTGAGCATAGAAAAATCAACATCCCACAACCACGACATGTCTCTTCCGTCGGCATAGTGATCGTTGATCGCAATCATGGTAGCGACTTTTGCATGCGAGTATGATTTGAGGGCCAGTCGAAAACCCGAAGGGTTTTTTACCAGTACGATTTCGAGCGGCTTGCCGTTGACACTGATTGCTTCGCCTCGGCCAAACGCAGGTCGGACTTCACTTAGTGCATCGAGCAATGTTTTTCGCGGCGTATCTTCCACTATTTGGCGTACGAGACAGAGCGCCCCTGCGGCGTTCTGAAGATTATAAACACCGCTTAGATGCATCTGTACTTTGTTCGGTTGGGCGTCTTCAAGCGCAAACCACGCATTGTCTTGATCAAATTTTGTCAGTAGTACATCTGCTTTCGTCTCACTATCTTGTGACTTTGTAGTATCGGTATCGTAGAGCTGTTGGTCATGCGGAAAATGACGATGAAGCGATGCATCGACACCGTAATACACCGTGCGCGTGTCGGGTAAATCGTCTGCGATTGCACGTATGAGAGGATCGTCGCGATTGAGGACAACGGTATCTGTCGTCGCATGCGCAACTTTTTTAAGCATTTGTGCAGTCGAATCAATTTCGCCGAAACGATCCAGCTGGTCTCGCATGACATTGAGCAGGAGCGCATATCGTGGCTGGATACGTTTTACAAAATGCACGGCATACGCTTCGTCCAGCTCCAAGACGGCAATATCAGCATCGAGTACTCCATGGCTATCAACTTCTGCCAACAAGCTGGCGATAATACCTCGCGTGAAGTTGCTACCTGATTTGTTTGTGAAGACTTTGAGGCCGGCTTGGCGTAAGAGATGACACACAATCTTTGTAGTGGTTGTCTTGCCGTTTGTCCCAGATATGACTACGACACCATGGGGTAGTGACTCAAGGGCGCGAGCAGCAAAATTTGGGTCAATTTTTTCCACGACGAGACCAGGTAGCGCAGAGCCACTACCTCCGCGCAAGCGGCTTGCATGACGTACAGCCTTGCCTATAGCTGTGACGTGACGGTGAGATATCATATCGCTCTATTATACCTCTCCCATTTACCATTTACCATTTTGCGACTACAATTATCCTTATGGTTATGGCGTTTTTCGTATGGTGGTATGGCGATGGGTGGCGACGCCAGTTTCGGCTTGTGGCTGATCGGATAAACCAAATGCTCGATACCTTTTCGTTTTCGCTCATATTGCGGACGTTGTTCTCGCCGTTTCGGCAAATCTCTGCAGGCCGTGTCGATGGGCCGCTCGGCGTCCAATTCCAAGCTTTTATAGATAAGACAATATCTCGATTTATCGGTGCGTTGGTGCGTATTGCAGTACTTATCACTGGAGCCATAAGTATCGCAGTCGGTACCGTGCTCGGTGTACTATACGTCGCATTCTGGCCACTCATTCCGGTTCTCCCTCTGGTCGGATTTGCGATGATGCTCAGTGGATGGGTGCCGGGCAAATGATGACATTTGATTACCACAGCTCTCGTGCAAAAAAAGCTCGTTTTTCAAAATATGTGACAAAAAATGTCCGCACGTTGCTCATGGTCATGAGCGTCACGCTGCTCACTAGTGGTGTGTCGCTACTCGTTGCCGGCTATTCGCTGGGTTGGCTTGTGATGAGCTTGGCGGGCCCGCTAGCGGCGTTTGCACAATGGGCGCAAGAGGCCTTAGAGTCAATTACCCCAGGGTCGGAGCAGACTCTGGACAGCTTACTTGAGTCACAAATACTTGCGCATCTGCCACAGCAGCTCACCCCAAAAGTACTGGCACAGACCTGTATGTACTCTAGGAGCGCACAGTTTTTTGCGGCACGTTACGGCATTGCTCCTCAATTCTTGCTCGATATGTCGAGTGACGAACCAAGCGATACGGATGTCGTCATATCGGCAGCTGATACGATGCGAAACGAATTAGGATTAGCTCATATCAGCGGAGGCATGTTGGTGGCAGCCCTATGTGTTTCCCAACCACAAGTCAAGCAGATATTGCCTCGGCTCCAGCTTGATGAAAATGACCTCATCAGTGGTGTCAAATGGTTTGAACGTTTGATGGTACTCATTCATGAGCAGCGTCGTCCAAAACGTACTGGTGGCATCGCGCGAGATTGGAGTTTTGGGTGGGCAAATATGCTCAATCGATTTGGCGTCAATATCAGCAATCAGATAGCTGGCGCTGGTGGTGCGTTACATGTACAGCTCGAGTCGCATGCCAACGCCTTGCAATACATGCATGATACGTTTTCGAGTAATGCGCGCCAAAACGTAGCTCTGATTGGCCCGCTTGGTGCAGGCAAGACAACTATCGTCCGAGCGTTTGCCGAGTCTCTTCTTTCTGCCGATGACCAAAGGTCGCCTCGTTTGACATATCACCAGGTAATAAGTCTCGATGCGAGCTCCATTATTAGTGCTGCCCAGTCCAGAAGCGATCTTGAGCGTCTCGTCAATCAATTATTCGTAGAAGCGTACAGGGCAAAAAATATCATACTTTGTCTTGACGATGCACAACTGTTCTTGGAAGATCGACCCGGATCGGTTGATCTGAGCTCTATTCTCATGCCGGTGATCGAGGGTGGTGGCATACGGATGATTGTGACCATGGATGAGCAGAGGTACTTGCAGATAAGTCAGCGCAACCCGAGTCTTGCCAACCTACTCAATCGTGTGCAGGTGCCGCCTGCGACATTCGAAGAGAGCCTTGCCGTCATGCAAGACCAGATCATTACAATAGAGTTCCAGCGCAATGTAACGTTTATGTATCAGGCGCTTCGTGAGGCGTATCGTCTCAGCGAGCGCTACATGTACGATCTTGCGCAGCCGGGCAAATCTGTCCGTCTGCTTGAGCAGGCGGCTGGGTACAGTGAGAGTGGTCTTGTCACAGCCACATCGGTGAGCAGGACTATCGAGCAGACAAGTGGCGTCAAAGTTGGCAAAGCCAGCGATGAGTCCGAAAAAGAAAAGCTTCTCAACCTCGAAAACCTTATACACGAGCGTATGATCAACCAAACACGCGCGGTCAGTGTTGTTAGTGATGCCCTGCGTCGTGCTCGTGCCGGAGTGCGTAATGAGACTAGACCGATCGGGACGTTTTTGTTCCTCGGGCCGACTGGTGTGGGTAAGACCGAGCTCAGCAAAGCTTTGGCGGCAGTGTATTTTGGTAGCGATGACCGTTTAGTTCGGCTCGATCTCAACGAATATGTACGGTCTGAGGACGTCGCACGACTGATAGCTGATGGTGCCGAAGACCCGATGAGCCTTACTGCGCAGATAATGAAGCAGCCTTTTTCGGTTGTGCTGCTCGACGAGATTGAAAAAGCCCATCCGCAAGTGCTCACAACACTACTTCAATTGCTCGACGAAGGCATATTGCGCGATATCAACAACCGCGAAGTCAGTTTTCGGGATGCAATCGTCATAGCCACGAGCAATGCTGGTGCGGAACGGATTCGTCAGCTTATCCAAGGCGGCTATCAGCTCGAACAATTCGAAGAGCAAATTGTCAACGAATTGATAGATGGCGGGCAGTTCCGTCCGGAGTTTCTCAACCGTTTTGATGAGATTGTAGTTTTTCGGCCGCTGACGCAAGAAGAATTAGGCCAAGTCGTTACGCTCATCATTACCGGTGTCAACAAGACTCTCGAGCCACAAAAGATTACTGTCGAGCTCGATGCAGCCGCTACCGCCAAGCTTGCCTCAGTTGGCTACGACCCGCGACTTGGTGCACGTCCGATGCGCCGTATGGTTCAGCGTAGTGTCGAAAACCTCATCGCCAAGCGACTCCTCGAAGGCTCAGCGCAGCCCGGAGATGTAATTACGATTACCGAAGCCGATATCCAATCGTCGTAATATTCGGACTCCTGGTGTTATATAAAAACTTCGTTTTCATGTAACACGTCGTCGCCTCAGAAATACTTGCACGCAATTATTTCATTCGGTCTCAAGGTGTTATAATCATACGTGCCGCGGGTGTCGTATAGTGGCTAATATGCCTGCCTTCCAAGCAAGCGACGTGAGTTCGATTCTCACCACCCGCACCAAAGTTAAAACCCAGCCCTGTGTTGGGTTTTAACTTTGGTTACGAATGTTTGAGAATTGAACGAAGAGTTCGTGAAGTGCCGACCCTCTCGCAATCCGCCCCCCCGGCGGATGAGAAAGGGTCAAACGGAAATAGCGAGCATTTGCCAGCGGCAAAGCGGAGCGCCTTCTCACCACCCGCACCATAGATAATCCCCAGTCTTGCACTGGGGTTTATCTATGGTTACGACTGTGCGAGACGACTTAAGTGATGTTTTTTTGCTATACTATTGCCACATGAGTGAACAGAGTAATAGGGTATTGGTAGATATGGACAATACTATGGTAGGTTTTGATGCTGCCGCTATGTTACATATACCTGAAGAGCTAAAAGTCCCAAAAACAAACTTCTATGCTCCACTTGACTACCCTGACGATTTAAGAACTAGCATAGAGCAGGCATACAACACTCCCGGATTTTTTGAAGACCTTGAACCATTACCGGGCATATTTGAAGCATGGCAAACTATGATTGATAATGGCTATCATCCTCAGGTCGCATCTTCTCCACTCAGGAGCAATCCGACGTCTATTGAAGGCAAAATAAAATGGCTTGACCGTCATATGGTTCCAAAATTTGGTGCGTCAGTCGTTGAAGATGCCATCATAGACAAAGCTAAGTGGAAATATAGAGGACTCGCTCTAATTGATGATCGACCAAGTGTCCCAAGAGGGCCAGATGGTGCTGACAAAGCAGAATGGCAGCATATACTTTTCGGGTGGGCTCATCTTACAACAGTGCCAATGGCTACGACCGCATTTAGACTTATCGACTGGCATGATAGAGAACTTTTAATAAGCACGCTGGATACTATTAAGGAACAAGGCTAAGATGTTGCGCGCAATTATCACGGCGTAATTTACATGACAACATTTATTACAGGCAATGCCGACAAACTACGAGAGCTGCAAAGGCTTTTTCCTGATTCGCTCAACCTTACTCATAAGAAACTTGACCTGACCGAGATCCAATCGCTTGATTTACACAAGATCATCTCGCACAAACTACGCGAGGCCTATGCCGATATTGGTGGACCAGTCATGGTCGAAGATGTCGCGGCCGGGCTCGAGTCACAAAACGGATTGCCAGGTCCTTTTATCCGATTCTATATGGACCAACTTGGCGATGATGCGCTCTACAAAATTGGCTCGCCGAATGATCGAGCCACAATTACATGTACGATGGGCTACTACGACGGCGAAACCGAGCTCATCGTGGAAGGAGCGATACAGGGAAGAGTTGTCGCTGCTCGTGGCCAAGACGGATTTGGGTTTGATTTTATCATTGTGCCCAATGGCTACAATCAGACAATTGCCGAGCTCGGTAGTGATGTAAAGTCTGCTATCAGCCACCGCGCACTCGCAGTCAAAGAGATGATAAAAGCCCTCCAACAAGCCGGTATCTGTTAAAATATAGATTGTATGCCCCGGTAGCCCTGCCCGTCCTGTCGGACAGACAGGCGGGTCGGTGGATAGAGCAAGAGACTTCTAAGCTTATTCTGACTATCGCCGTAGGTTCTTTCGGACCGGCACGTACCTTGATCGCACAGTATGCCCCGGTAGCTCAGTGGATAGAGCAAGAGACTTCTAAGCTTTTGGCCGTAGGTTCGATTCCTACCCGGGGTACCAGGTGAAAATAAATAAGCCCGCAAGGGTTTATTTTATTTTCAGCTCGATCTCGAGCGGGAATTGAAACATAGGTTCGGCGTAACGGAGAAAAGATACTTGCGCTTGCTCAGGTCCCTTTCGGAGTGGAGAAAAGGTAGTTAGCTACCGGTGGTACTGGGTTATAATTAGCTCATGGTTAAAAAAATAATATCAATACTCACACCGATATTGCTGCTGAGTGCAGTGTGGCTGACATTTTTAGGACCTGATCGCTATGGCTATCACGGTGATGCTCTACCTTGCGGACAAAATCCAACGAGTAAAACGTTTTATTCTTCGGTGAGCTACTTGTTACTAACTCGAGCAAACAGTGAGACAACCGTGCCTATCGGCAACTGCCCCTATGAAAAGTTTTCAGCACGAACATACGCACTGGACTTGTGGGCTATAACTGCGTTTCTCTTGTTAACAATCTTCAGGTACAGCAGTCGGAAGCGTCAATAGCTGTATGGGCGAGTCTATCCGATATTGATAGCTATGAAGTCCTAGAGCCGTCAAAAAGAATCATCAAAGAGTTGTTATCTTCGTAGGCTCGAATTAATCGAAATATACGATGCTGAATATTCTCGCGCTTGTATCTAGCGATGGCATGACAGATAATTAGACGGAATGAAAAAACCTTACCCAGAAGATTCGATTGAGCAGCAAGTACCTCCTGATAGTGAGGTACTAAACCTTGTCGCCATAGAGATACCCGTAAGCGAGATAACTCATCCTGAGACCCAAGCTCTCGTCGATAAAATGTTCCGTGTCGCGTATGGTCGACAAGGCGATGCAAATTTCCCGACGCTCGTTGGTCTGGCTGCTCCGCAAATCGGAATTTCAAAAAGAGTTGTAATCATCGGTATGAACGCTGTTGGCGGGGGAGAACAGCCAGAGCTTAGAGAATTCATCAATCCGGAGATTATTGAGTCATCAAGTGAGATGGTAGAAGGTCGTGAAGGATGTTTTTCTACGAGCAGAGTCTGTGGCATCGTCAGCCGCGCCAAAAAAGTAAAGGTACGAGCCTACGACAGGCAAGGCAATTTATTTGAGCATGAATTCGAAGATTTTCCGGCTCGAGTAGCCCAACATGAAATAGATCATCTTGATGGTATACGATTCCCTGAGCGCATCACGAACGATGCTAACTTGCACTGGGTCGAAGAACACGAGTTTGGAGACTACAGAGAGAACTGGCGTAACTGGACGGTCAATTGTCCTCGCGAAAAATGGGAAGCAATCAAAACAGGCAGAAGTCAATCTTAGTATCACTCATTTCGCATCAGTGATACACTAACCTAATAATGTCATGGCAATTATTCACTGCAATTAGTGTGTTCTCGCTTGCAGCGTCGGTATTGTTGCAGCGAGTATTACTTAGCAAAGATAAATTAGATCCGTATGCATACGTTGTCGTATTTCAGGCGACGGTCGGGGTAATATTGACCGTTGTTGCATTATTTGTCGGATTCAAGTTACCAAACATTGAGCAGTATTTGTTGCCGGCGATCGTATCAATCATCGCATTTGGGCTCGGGCATATAGCATATGCAAAAACGTTACAATTAGTCGAAGCTTCAGCATTTTCGGTGCTCTTTGCGACACAAGCGGTATGGATAATGCTTTTTGGCATACTGTTTTTTAATGAATCTTTAACTTTGATACAGGTATTGGGCACTACATTAATCTTTGCCAGTGTGCTGCTACTTGTAAAACGGCTAAGCGCGCTTCAATTTGATCAAGGAACTCTGTTTGGTCTGCTCACTGGGATGCTATTTGGTGTGGCGATCCTCTGCTGGTCATATGTTGGTCGGTATACGGATCCTATTTCTTGGGCGGCAATCAGCTTCATTGCGACTGCATTCGTTGCTTATGTAGTACGACCGAACACAATTTCAAAAATGCCACAGCTGTTTACGGGCAAAATACTACCAAAACTTATCGTGCTTGGAGTATTGTACGCTATCGGTAGCCTCACAATGCTTTACGCGTACCGTAAAGGAACTTTTTCTATCGTCACGCCACTCCGCCAGACTTCAATTATTGTCACGGTCATACTTGCACTCATTTTCCTCAAAGCTGAGCGTAATAGAATCCCAAGGAAGTTAATAGCATCTGCGCTCTGCTTCTTCGGCGTCGTTTTGATAGTTATATAGAGGGACGAGCTTTTTATAGCAATCTTATGCTTTGTACACTATCCGGTGTATAATTTAAGTACTAGGCAATCATCCTCCGGGCCCTGTGCGCCTTCTATATTTACACATCAGTTTAGCGTCACGAGTACACTCCAAAGCGGTGAGTACGCTCTAACGGTAAGCTCCATACAATCAAACCCGCCCATAGATACAAGACAGTAAATCTTTTCTTTGATGGAGCGTAAATATGGACCCGACTGTTCAGATCAATGAACGAATCGAAGTAATCGTCACCTATCATATCCTCGATAATGATAGACTTATTTGCTTTCCACGGAAGATGAAATTTAGAGGCCAAGAAATAGAATTTACGGTATTTGGCATGCGACACCCCACGGCGAAGGGCAAACGCATGATACATGTGTTTGAGATGAGTGACGGGGTCAATGACTATAGGATCGAATTTGATGCCGAGCGACTCACCTGGACGCTCGTAAGCATGCTAGAGGGGCGCTATGTACGACAACCTTAATCGCGAGAAGCCCATGATCATGCATATTGATCTCAATAGTGCGTTTGCGACTGCTGAGCAGCAAGCCCATCCACATCTGCGGGGTGTACCGATGGGTGTGACGAACAGGCTGTCAAAAGAGTGCTGCGTGATTGCGGCATCGTATGAGGCCAAGGCGCTCGGGATCAAGGTCGGGATGCGACGGAGTGAAGCGGTGGCGATCTGCCCTAATTTTGTCATGCTCGAAACCGATGCCCCCAAATACCACCGCGTCTACCAAAAACTCGTGAGTATCATGCGAGACTACTCACCTAAGATCAAGATGAAGAGTATCGACGAAGGTGTGTTGGATTTTCATGGTGTCGAGCCAGTGCTCAAAGGCCGAAGCCTGGTTGATATTGGCTACGAGATCAAGCAGCGGGTGCGCGACGATATCGGTGACTGGATGAAGATAAATGTTGGAATTGGCCCCAATATGTTTTTGGCAAAGCAAGCGGCAGGCTGGCACAAGCCTGATGGTCTCGATGTGCTCGATCATACCAACTTGCTTGACTACTATTCGCAGATCGACCTGCTCGACATCACGGGTATCGCCGAGCGCAACCAAGCTCGACTAAACGCCTGCAATATCTATACGCCATTGCAGTTTTTCCATGCAAAAGAGTACACACTGAAAAAACAAGTATTTCGGAGCATCAATGGCACGTATTGGTACCGACGATTGCGTGGGCACGAAATCGATGACAATGATACAAAGCTTGGCATGGTCGGGCGGCAGTGGGTCGTCAAAGACCCGAGTAGCGATCCGGAGTATCTACGTTCGTGCCTGAGCTACCTGTGCGAGACGACCGGCATGAAACTGCGCTACAAAAATGTCGAAGCTCGCGGTATCTGCGTCTGGGCGACGTTTCAGTCGGGTGAATTTTGGAAAGCCAAGCGCATGTACAAGACGACGTTTTATACCAACCAAGAAGTCTATCGTCGGGCTCTTGAGCAGTTCAATACCATACCTCGCGGTATGGCGGTACGAACAATTGGCTTGTACTGCTACATGCTGACGCCATCATCGCGAAGTCAACTGAGTATGTTTGAAGATGTCGCCAAGCGTGACTGGCTGACAAAATCTGTCGATGAGATCAATGATTTTTATGGGGCGTTTACTGTCCACAGTGCGACGAGTCTTGCTGGCAAGCAAATTATCAAACAAAAAATACCCTTTGGGGGCACTGAATATTTCGATCTGTTGCTCAAACGGGCCTAACAAATAAAATAACGGTGGATTCACCGTTATTTTTCTATGATTGCTTGTTTTTCTCTGCCTTAAGCTTCTTTTTGCGAGCTCGCTTGATGTCGGCAGCGTGCCAATTCTTGTGCTTTGCCATACCTAACCTTTCGTTTGCTACCATTATACCAGGTGAATATGCCTGTGTTTGCAAAGTCAGTACGATATCGTATAAAGAGACGCGCTCGGTGAAAAAACCTTGAGTAATCTCTCCTAATTCTACCGGGCCTAGTATGAGAAGGCCCGGTTTCACTATCCGTGACAAATCGGCCCCTGTTTGCTACAATACTCTGGTATTTATGGCGAACGTAGCTCAGTAGGTTAGAGCGCTGGTCTGTGGATCCGGAGGTCGTGGGTTCGAGCCCCATCGTTCGCCCCATATAAAAATACGGACCTTCTGGTCCTTATTTTTATATTACAGTACTACGATGGGCTTGAAGCCACAGCCAAGGTCGTGGGTGAAAACTGCCAGTGGCAGTTTGCAAGGAAATCTACTCTTCAAAACTTGTTTTGAAAGATGTAGTTTCGGGGTCGCGGAACGTGACCGAGCCCCATCGTTCGCCCCATATAAAAATACGGACCTTCTGGTCCTTTTTTACAAATGAGACGGTATCAGATATAATAGTCAATTAATAATATAACAACAAAAATGGTATAATAAATAAAGTAAATGAAGCTCATTTTTGCAATTTTTACGGCGCTGGGAGTAAGCATGATCGGACTCACTAATGTTCATGCTGCTCCTCCGATAAAATCACCGATTGGCTACGATATTTCGTATCCTCAGTGCGACACCAAAGTACCGACCAATCATGCGTTCGGTATTGTTGGCGTTAACGGTGGGCTTGCGACGACGCCAAACCCTTGTCTTGAACAGCAACTGAAGTGGGCGAGTACTGCGGTCGGCGGGACAAAACAAGAAAAAGTGCAATTGTACGTCAATACCGCCAATCCCGGTGGGCTTGATACACCTTCGTGGCCTCAGGACAATTTTGATCCAGGTGGCAATTTCGTTGTGACGCCTCACGGTGGGTGTACTGGAGAAGATACACTTGCATGTGCCTGGCAATATGGTTGGAATCGGGCGTATGAAGATGTCAACTGGTGGTTTGGGCCAGCCGCGACAAAAACGCTTGCTGATACAAAACCGTCTTCGTATGTATGGTGGCTTGATGTTGAACTAGAAAATACCTGGAAACTAAGCGGATCAAAGCTTGATTACCAAAGCAACGTTGCGGTGCTAGAAGGGATGGCCGAGTATTTCGCCTCTATCGGGACACGAATCGGTCTCTACTCTACCGCATACCAATGGGGAGAAATCACTGACGGCGTGATAGATTCTGAGAGCCGTCTCAATGGTCTGCCGAATTGGCGACCCGGCGGCCGCAACGTATCTACTGCAACTCAAGCATGCACAGCGTCGCCACTCACCCCCGGAGGAACTGTGGTGCTCACGCAATATATTGCGCGCGGCCTCGATCACAATTATTCGTGTATAAAATAGCTATTGTCATAAGAGTAGTTCTGGTATAATCATAACTAGTATCTTGTGAGAGACGACAAGAAAAATACCAAATATACAGGTGCAAAGATGAAATATAACTATAGAACAGGTGTTGATGGGGTCGCAAAACGATCGTACAGCCAAATCATAGTTTCATTTGTCGGTATTATCGGCGGTGCGTATCTGCTGTTTACGGCACTCGCGCCGGCATTTCCAAATGTCACCGCGGGCGAGTCAGCAGTAGTCGCCAAAAAACTCGTGCAGCGTCAGCCAGCGGCGGCCGAAAATCGTCTTTATATTCCAAAAATTGGAGTAGATGTTGATATTGTGGCGGGAGTCGACGAAAAATCACTCGAAGACGGGGCATGGCACCGAGTTCCCGAAAATGGCGATCCAATCAGCGGCGGAAATTTTGTGCTCGCAGGGCATCGATTCAACCTCGGCATGACCCCTCAACAAACGCGCGCCAAATCACCGTTTTATAATATACACAATTTGCAGCAGGGCGATGATATCTATGTTGACTACAAAGGCGTGCGCTATGCGTACAAAGTCAACACGCTCTCAAAAGTTGAGGACAACGCGATGTATATCGAGGATCGTACCGAAGACTCGACATTGACAGTCTATTCATGCGACTTGAGAGGCCCCGAATACGGTCGTGAGGTCGTGACTGCAAAGCCGGTCGGTACAATTGCATGGCTCAACGGCGAGCCCAAACTCAAAGTAATTCAATAAGATTATAGTAATTATAGTTCCAGGAGTGGTTGGATGTCTGCGCCGATACTATTGAGGCGTTCTGCGAGCTGTTCGTAGCCACGGTCCATCTGGTAGACATTTCTAAGAGTCGAAACACCGGGTGTCGCGAGCATCGCAAGCAGCACGACGACTGTTGGGCGCAGTGCTGGCGGTGCAACGACATCGGCAGATTTCCAGTTGGTAGGGCCGCTGATATAGACGCGATGAGGATCGAGCATTTCTACCTGTGCATTGAGCTTGTTGAGCTCAAGAAAATATATCGCACGATTTTCGTAGAGCCAGTCGTGTACGAGTGTACGGCCTTTTGCAACGGTCGCGATGAGGCCCATAAAAGGTAAGTTGTCGATATTAATGCCAGGGAAAGGCAGCGGGTGTATCTTGTCTTTGGGGGCGGTGAGCTGTGATGGATGGACTGTAATATCTACTAGTCTTGTCTGTCCATTACGAGCTTTATATTCTTTGGTCAAGTCAAATTTTAGATTCATTTTCTGGAGAGTTGCAAGTTCGAGCTCCAAAAATTCAATCGGGGCCCGGGTAATTGTCAGTTCAGAGTTGGTGACGACAGCTGCCGCGATAAAGCTCATCGCTTCTATCGGGTCTTCTGATAGTGCGTATTCTACATTTTTCTTGATAGATGAAACGCCCTTGACCGTGAGGACTGTTGATCCGATGCCTTCTATCTTGACGCCAAGGGTTTGCAAAAAGAAGCACACGTCTTGCACCATATAATTCGGGCTCGCATTTCGTATGACGGTAGTGCCGGGATATAACGCTGCAGCCATCAGTACGTTTTCAGTCACTGTATCTCCGCGTTCGGTAAGAATAATTGCTCTGTCTGGTGATGCTTTCTCGACATTGATTTGATAGTGTCCGGTTCGGGCTGTGACATTGAGCCCAAAGTGCTTGAGGCCGTCCATGTGTGGCTCGACCGTTCGAGTGCCTAGGCTACAGCCGCCTGCATAGGGCAGTTTGAACGAGCGATATTGATGAAGTAGTGGCCCGAGAAACATGATCACAGTTCGGGTCTTTTTAGCAGCTTCGATGTCCATTTGGTCGAGCTTGAGCTTGGCGGGAGGAGTAATGACGAGATCGTTGTCAGGCTCAATCCACTTGGTTTTGACGCCGATACTATGGAGGACTTCGATGATGCGGTTGACTTCTTCGATACGTGCGACACGTCGTAGCGTGGTCGTGCCTTTGTTGAGCAGTGCAGCGCAGAGTAGGGCGACAGCGGCGTTTTTGCTCGTTTTGATCTCGATAGATCCTTTGAGCTTGCGACCACCTTGGATTTGGAGATTGTTGCCGTTTTGGTTGATAGTTACAATTTCACTCGAGAGTACTTCTCCGATACGAGCGAGCATTTCGAGCGACACATTTTGGCCGCCGTTTTCGATACGGTTGACGGCGCTTTGACTGGTACCAAGCGCAGCGGCAAATTCTGCTTGGGTGAGGTTTCGAGACTGTCGTGTTTGCCGAATTAAGGCGCCGATTTTTCGGCGATAATCATTCATATCTCCGACTATATATCATAAACGGTATAAATTCAATAGCTTTTCGCGTTGATGATGTCAGAGTGCTAAACTATAGCTACCTACAAAAAAACTTGGGCGGCCCGTGTTGGCAGAAGGAGATGTATGAAAGACGTTACAGTGCAAAAAATTATTGCAGATGAGGCGCGTCGTCAAACCCGTGGGCTTGAGCTGATTCCTTCTGAAAATTATGTCTCGCAGGATGTGCTTGATGCGCTCGGCAGTGTGTTCACCAACAAGTATTCCGAAGGGTATCCTGGCAAGAGATACTATGGTGGTCAAGAATTTACCGACCAAGTCGAGCAGCTCGCGATAGACCGAGCCAAGCAGCTCTTTCGAGCTGATCACGCCAATGTTCAGCCGCATTCGGGTGCGCCAGCCAACGAAGCCGTCTACTATGCGTGGCTGGAGCCAGGAGATACAGTGCTTGCGATGGATCTAAGCCACGGCGGTCATTTGACCCACGGCAACCCGATGACACGTTCGGCGCATCTCTACAACTTCATACCGTACAAGATGAAAGATGCCAGCACCGGGGAGATAGACTACGATGCGCTGCGAGAGCTCGCCCGTACCCACAAGCCAAAACTTATCATTGCAGGTTTTTCGGCGTATCCTCGAGAGCTTGATTACAAAAAGTTTGTCGAAATCGGCAATGAAGTCGGCGCCCTCTTGATGGCTGACATGGCGCATATTGCCGGACTGATTGCCGGCGGTGTTGCCGTCAATCCGCTTGATGTTGGGTTTCATGTCATGACGACAACGACGCACAAGACGCTGCGTGGACCGCGTGGCGGGATGATACTGAGCAAAGGAACGGTCAGTACCCCACTCAAGGCGCCGCCAAAAACTCTCGAGCACATCCCAACACTTATCGATAGAGCAATATTCCCAGGGACCCAAGGTGGCCCTCATATGAACAACACAGCTGCAAAAGCAGTTGCGTTTGGAGAAGCTCTCAAGCCTGAATTTGCAGAGTATGCCAAACAAGTCGTCAAAAATGCGGCGATACTCGCCGATGAGCTACAGCAACGAGGCTTCAAGCTCTTGACGGGTGGCACAAGCAATCATTTAATTTTGGCTGATGTCTATAGCAGTTTTGGGATTGATGGCTCTGTCGCAGAAAAAGCACTCGATGCGATTGGCCTTACGCTCAACAAGAACGCAATTGCTGACGATCCGCTACCGCCATTTCGACCAAGCGGAATTCGCCTCGGGACACCTGCTATTACAACTCGTGGATTACGCGAGGAGCATATGAGCCAGCTTGCGGAGTGGATGCTGCAGGCAATTGAATCCCGAGATGACGAAAAAAGACTGCACGAATTACAGACTGAGGTCGAAAAATTCGCACAGCAATTCCCAATAATTTTTTAAAGCTAGAGGTTCAAAATTCGCCTAAGAACTTGACTTCAGGCTCGATAGTGATGCCGAGTTTTTGCTTCACAGTCGCAACGATCTCGCTGCTGACATCGTAGACTTCTTGCGCAGTCGCGCCTGGCAGAGTCTGTATTTTTAGTACGTGATTGTCGTGAAGTTTGACATGACGCCATGTCTGACCGCGATGATACCCTGCCGCCAGTAACACATGGGCCGCTGATGCTCGCTGTGCGCTCCCACCGTGTATCTGGCTTTGGTGGATGATGCGTTCGAGTGTTTTGCCGGTTTCGTCAAATGCCGCAAGTTCTTTGGCCTGATCGACATCGACAAGCGGATTCTTGAAGAATGATCCAGCGCTTCGCTCGGCCTGCGTATCATCAGGATGGTAAATCGAGCCAGCACGAGTGCGAGTCTCGATGATAGCGCTGCGTCGACCTGCTAACGTTGTGATATCGTAGCCGAGTTCCTCGGCGATGAGCAAGGCCGAGTCGTACGCCAGCTCCCTAGTCGGGGTTTGCGACAATTGGAATCCCGCCCGGAGAATGATGAGGTGTGGTTGCTGCTGTAGCGCACTTGATCGATAGCTAAACGCTATGTCGTCTTTTTGGAGGGTACGTACCTGGCGCGTCTCGCTGTCGTAGACTTCTACCCACGAGAGCGCGTCTGACACTTGCTGGCCGTATGCAGCGATATTTCCGTATATTGCGCCGCCTACACTGCTCGGGATTTCACTCATCAGCTCGATACCCCAAAGATTTTTTCCGATAGATGAGCTGACCAAATCATCCCACCACACACCTGCATCTACCGTCACGCAGGTGTCGTCGTACGTCACATCGCCTCCTCGCCACATTACCGTCGTGCCTGGAAGTCCTTTGTCGCTTATGAGTACGTTTGATCCAAAACCGAGCATCCAATCGACACTATCGGTGCCTTCAAGGATGTTTTTGAGTCCTGTGAGTGTGGTAGGTCTATACAGTCTTTCGGCTGCACCGCCTACTCTGAGAGAGGTAAAATTTGCTAGCTCAACCCGTTGTGGCTCCATGGGCTAGTTGCTCTGTGATTCGAGTTCATCGAGGAACCTGTTCCACTCGCCGCTATCCATTTCTGATGAGGGGTAAGAATAGCTATCATCAAAACTTGGCACATTTGTGGCTGTCCATAAGCCTAGTCCAACTCCGAAGACAAATAGCAACACACCTAGGGCCATCGCGACAACAGCGTAGATGAAGAAGCCTTTTGCCCATTTTTTGTCACGTGGCGTCGACACAAGTTCTTTGCCAGTCGCATCTGTCGTTCGTTTCCTGAGAGTGAATAGATCGACAATACCCCAGATAAAGAGTCCCAGCACTACAAGTCCGGCAACAAGGTTTAGTAACGGAACCAAGAGTAGCACATACGATGCGATGAATACCCAGAATCGTGTCCAACCGATTTGTTCGCCGAGATATGCTCGGGCGAGACCTGTAGGAAGAGTGAATACAGCCAAAAGCATCATGACGAGGTAGCTTTTTGGGCCAGTATCGACAGTGGTTTGTGGGTCAGCCGTAGGCTGGTTGGCAGCTGCGTTGTCTGGGGTTGGTGTAGATTTTTCTTCTGTGTTGTTTGTCGGATTTGGTGATGCGTCCATAATGCCCCTTTTCTAATTGGTTTACCTACTACGAATTATACACCCATATTTCAATCTGTTATAATATCGCGTATGCACCCGTAGCCCTGCCCGTCCTGTCGGACAGACAGGCGGGTCAGCGGATTAGATTCAAGATGTATTATTTCTACGTACTCAAGTCAGAGGCAGATAGTAAGTTTTATTACGGCTCAACTAATGACCTGAAGCGAAGAATACGTGAACATGATTCCGCTAAAGTCGCATCGACTGCTTATAGGATTCCGATCAATCTTGTATACTATGAAGCATACACATCACTTGATCTTGCACGTATGCGAGAAAAACAAGTCAAGAGTAGTGGAAGTGTACGTACATCTCTTTTAAAGAGAATAGCTATGCACCCGTAGCTCAGCGGATTAGAGCATCTGTCTTCGGAACAGAGGGTCACACGTTCGAATCGTGTCGGGTGTACCAGAAGAAATCTAAGCCATCACCTTGTGTGGTGGTTTTCATTTCTACTCGCATACGAGCCACGATTTGAACGTGACTTTTGTGAAACAAAAGAACGTTCGGTGTAACGATCCGCCATTTTTCAAACAGAGTCCTCTGTTATATATCTTTTTTACCATTTCATATATACTTGCCATATGACTGAAGAAACGATGTTACCGGCCGATACACTGATCAGCTCATTCCATGATTCTGCGACGGATTCGATAAAAGTACTCGACGTAGAGGGAACTGTCTTGTCGTTCAACCCTGCGGGATACGACCTGATGGAGCTCGATAGCCCCACCGATGTGATTGGCCGTAGCTGGCTGTCTCTATGGAAGGGCCAGACCGAAGATGTTGCAAAGTCCGCACTTCGCAAAGCTCGCCAAGGCAAATCAGGCTTTTTTGAAGCCGAGCGAGCGACCAAAAAAGGCAACAACAAATGGTGGCAAGTCACGGTGGTTCCTCTCAAAAACAGCCACAATGATATCGAATGGATTCTTGTAATTAGTCGAGATGTGACAGAGCTGCATTCACTACGTGCTGAAAACAAAAAACTCAAGTCCGCCAAGTAGTTTTGCAGCTATCAATTTTTGTGTAATCTAGCTTACAGTTTTGATTGTAGTGGGACAGTATAGTCGTTGTATACCACTAACAAGGAGAATAATACAATGGCAGATATGGTAGTAGAAAAAGAACGATCAAGCTCTGCAGGTCCAATAGTCGCAATTATTGCACTACTTGTGCTCGGGTTTTTGGCGTACCTCGCATGGTCATATTTTGTCACTGGTACGAATGACGTCACTGATGTAGAGGTGAATACCCCAACCCCATCAGTAAATGTAGAGAGTCCAGCTCCCACCCCAGCTCCGGCTGAATAATCCAGACGACCAGTGAAAGGCCGCCAATAGGCCGCTTTTCATATTGCCAAAACAGGGGTAATCTAGTAAAATAACTCACTGTAGTTTATGGGCCAGTAGCTCAGCTGGTTAGAGCACCTGCCTCTTAAGCAGGGTGTCCTGGGTTCAAGCCCCAGCTGGCCCTCCATAGAAAATGTCCATCCTTGTGATGGGCTTTTTCTATGGACTGATTGGCTAGGCTTAATCCAAGACACCCGAGGGTGTATTTGGCTGAGATCCGCCAGTCGGCGGATTGCAAGGAAACTCTGCCAGCTGGCGAATGTGGGGTCGTGCTAGTGTGACCAAGCCCCAGCTGTCCCTCCGCGAAAAGTATGTATTGAGCGAACAGTCAACCATTTTTTGGTCAACGCATGACTGGTCACACCGCAAATATATTACCGACCACAATTCCAACGAGCGTGGCCAGGCCTCCTATTATCAGAATTTCGACGGCGCTTCTCATCGGCGATACTTTGACAATCTTACCTTTTAGATAGCCGAGTACAAACAATCCTATCAATGCGGCCACAATCGCGATATTTCGTGAATATTCTATCGGGAGTAGCAAGACTGGTAGTAGCGGTATAAGTCCGGCCAAAAAATAAGATACGAACATTATCCCCCCGCTGATAAGCGGAACTTTGGTCGCCTCTGATTTTTCGAGCTGGCGAGCTGATTTTGAGCTATTGTATTGACCTGCACCCATCGACAAGGCCTCCACCATTATCGTGACTACACCGGCTAGGATTACTACACTCTTGTCGTTCGTCCCGGTGCTGACACCGACGATAACACCAGTCGTAGAAACAAGTGCATCGTTGAAGCCAAATATTGCGCTCTGCAGGTACTCTTTTGATATTTTTTTCATAAACTAAGTGTAGCATTGCCAGGTCGTAAAGTTGATTCGAAAATCAACCCTCGCAATTATCTGCACTAGGCGTATACTACGACTATGGAACACAATACAATTTTTCGAGTCATCTATACATTAATTTTAGGGATAGTGATCGCGTTTTTCTTTGGAATAGGCGTACAGGCGTTTTATGAAGCGCCAAAAGCACCAGAGTATCCGAGGGCGTCCATCACGTATAAAGAAAACCCATCTGACGAAGAGATGAGAGAACAACAAGCCCAAGACAAAAAGTTTGAAGAAGATATGCGAAGTTACGACGAACAACGCAAGCCGTATGAGAGAAACGTCGCAATAATTCTTATGAGTCTCGCAGTCGTTACGGTAGTAAGTGCGTTCGTGCTTGCGCCCCGAATCGGATTCTTGTCAGATGGTGTGCTGCTCGGTGGACTATTCACAGTTCTCCATAGTATCGTGCGCGGTATGATGGTGGATGATACCAAGTTTCTATTCGTCATGGTGACGATAGCCGTCGTCGTGGTCCTGGCGCTCGGGTATCGGAGATTTATCTCACATCCCGAAAAAGTTACGTCGAAGAAATAAGTTAGTAACTAGTAATTTTAGGAGAGTCTCTCTAAAAAGCTGCTTCGCTATCGAGCGCGGAGAAATCTTCGCCTAGCTGTGATGGATCGACACTATCGAGGACCTGCACTGCCTCATCGAGATCTGCCGCACTGGTAATCTCTGGGGCTGCAGGCGTGTCGTCTTCGGCGATGGCTTGTTGCTCTGCAGTGCTTGCTTGTTGCGCTTGCTGCATGGAGTACAGATTGTACCCGACGAGACCGACTAGCACAAACGCGACAACTACTATCAGTGCTTCTATGATGCTAAAACCGCGAATACTTTTCATTGTTGTGCCCCTGTGTCGTCAGACTCTTCAGACCCTTGGCTATCTTCCTGGAGTGCTTGTGATGACTTGACCGTCACTATCAGGTCTTTGACGGCAGTCTTGTATGCGTTGAGTGCTTCTATCTGACTACTGAGCTGAGATTTGAACGCGTCTTTGAGCGCAAGAGGGTCGTTGGCAGTACAGTCAAAATCTTCTACAGCTGCGCTCCCTTGATATACCGCTTTCTGGGCAAGTAGTTTTTTGTCTTCAACTACTGTGACTGCGTCGTCATATCCTGCTGCGGAGAGTTGGTTTTCGACATAAAACGCTTTGGTGCGGTCTGCGATAGTGGTAAAGACCTCGAGCTGCCGTTCGCCACGAGATTGCATCCTGGTCATGATACTTTTGATGGTTGATTCTCGTTTCTGACACACTTTGAGTCTGTTTTCTTCGAGCTTGGCGTCTCGTCGCTGCAGCGCTTCTTCTCGTGCTGTAGAGCCCTGTAGTGATTCTCCTCGCTGAGACGCAGCTTGTTGGACATCTTGGCTTCGTGATTCTGCTGCTTCGCGAGCCTGTTGTGCCCGCTCAGGGAGATCGAGAGCGGTAGCTGATGTAAGCCCGACGAAAGCGAACGCAAAAGCCGCGACGGGGACTATAAGATAGTGAGATGTTTTATATTTCATACCTATTCCTTAGACGTGCACTAGTATTAGCACAAGTATATTTCGGGATTTAGTCAATTTCTTACAGATTGAACGCCTCGGCTCGGACCGTGGCGCTGGGTGCGTACTGCGATGCGTATTCACTCATAGTTGTCACAAATGGCCTAGAGCCACAAAGTAATAACTCTGAACACTCGCTGAGTCCTGCAAATACTGCTTGTGGGTCGGGGCGACCGTCCTTGTCGGTAGGATAGTATGCGATGTCTTCGCCGGGTTTAGCCGAAAGCTCGTCGCTGTAACACACAGTAGCTGTGCGGCTAAGATAGCGCAGCGCAAAAGGATGGTCCATCGCACGAAGTGACCTGACGTGAGATATGATTGCAGCGATACCACTGCCACCGGCTATGAGACCGATATTTTCGGGATATCCATCTACTGCAAGTGGGCCATTGAGTGGCTGTGAGATGTCTATGTGTATACCAGGCTTTGCGGTATCGATGCACCA
>CAZIEB010000010.1:1788-25152 GCA_964538665.1 uncultured Candidatus Saccharibacteria bacterium | reverse complement strand
TCATTTGCGGGTCAGCAAGCAACATTTCTCAACATCAGCGGCGAACACGATGTGCTCAAAGCGGTCAAAGAATGTATCGCTAGCCTCTTTACTGATCGCGCAATTGTGTACCGCGTATCCAACGGTTTTTCACACATGAAAGTCGCTCTGAGTGTCGGTATCCAGCAGATGGTTGCTGTGCGCTCCGAATGTGCCGGCGTCATGTTTACTATCGATACAGAGAGTGGTTTTGACAAGGCAGTTGTCGTCAGTTCGATATATGGACTCGGCGAAAACATCGTGCAAGGGCACGTCAGTCCAGATGAGTTCCTCGTATTTAAGCCGACGATGGCAATCCTCAAGCGCAAACTCGGTACAAAGAAGATGAAGATGGTGCCCGGGCTCGGCAGTACGACCAAAAACGTTCCGGTGCTCAAGCGTGACCAAGAACGATTTAGTATCACGGACGATCAGGTACGTACATTGGCCGACTGGGGCATGAAGATTGAGCAGCATTATGGCCATCCTATGGACATAGAATGGGCGCTCGATGAAGATGATGGCAAGCTGTACATCGTCCAAGCGCGGTCTGAGACCGTGCAGTCACGTCGTGACATGACAAAAATCGAAGAATATCGATTGCTCGAAGACGGTGAAGTCATCGTGAGCGGGACAAGTGTCGGCAACCATATCGGTGCAGGCAAGGCCAATCGCATTATGAGCGTCAAAGACATTGATGATTTTCGAGCTGGTGATGTCCTGGTCACAGAAATGACCGACCCTGACTGGGTGCCAATCATGAAAATCGCCAGCGCAATTGTCACCGACAAAGGCGGACGAACCTGCCATGCGGCAATCGTGTCTCGCGAGCTCGGTATTCCGTGTGTCGTCGGTACTGGCAACGCCTCAGAAATCATAAAAGATGGCGATGATGTCACGGTAGTATGTGGTGGTGGCGACGAAGGGTCTGTCTAC
Organism: uncultured Candidatus Saccharibacteria bacterium; assembly: GCA_964538665.1. GTDB lineage: Bacteria > Patescibacteriota > Saccharimonadia > Saccharimonadales > Saccharimonadaceae > JAPUDQ01. Next base: position 24,198 of record CAZIEB010000010.1, on the reverse strand, counting down.
AAAGGCAAGCTCAAGTTTGAAGTCGAATCAACAAACATCAAAGACCTCAAACGCCCCAAGACAAAAATTATGATGAATATTGGCTCGCCCGATCATGCGTTTAAGTACTCACATATTCCAAATGACGGCGTCGGGCTTGCTCGCGAAGAGTTTATCATCGATTCGCATATCAAGATTCACCCTCTCGCCTTGCTCAAATTTGACGAAGTCAAAGACAAGGGTGTCCGTGCACAAATCAACGAATTGACCAAAGGCTATGACGACAAAGCACAGTACTTTATCGACAAACTTGCCGAAGGCATCGCGATGATTGGTGCGGCATTTTATCCAAATGATGTCATCATGCGATTTAGCGACTTCAAGTCAAACGAGTACGCCAACCTGATCGGTGGACGACAGTTTGAACCGCAAGAAAACAACCCGATGATCGGATGGCGCGGCGCCAGTCGCTACTACAGCCCGGAATATCAGGATGCCTTTGCACTCGAATGCAAAGCGATGAAAAAGGTTCGCAACGAGCTTGGTCTCACCAACGTCAAGGCGATGGTACCGTTTTGTCGTGATCTGACCGAAGCCAAAAAAGTCCTCGCGATTATGGCAAAAAACGGCCTCAAACGTGGTGAAAACGGCTTCCAGGCGTATGTGATGATAGAAATACCGAGCAACGTCATACTTGCAGACCATTTTGCACAGTTGTTTGATGGATTTTCGATCGGCAGCAACGACTTGACGCAATTGACACTCGGCGTCGACCGCGACAATCATACCGTCGCGCACGTCTACGACGAAAACAACCTCGCCGTCAAAGAGCTAATCAAACACGTTATCAAAGTTGCCAAAAAGCACCACGTCAAGATTGGCCTCTGTGGTCAAGCGCCATCTGATTATCCACAATTTGCACGATTTTTGGTGGAGCAAGGCATCGATAGTATCTCACTTGCACCCGATACGGTGGTCAAAACATCCGTTGATCTTGCCAAGCTTGAAGCATCTTTGCACCGCTAAGCCTAGCCACCAACGCCTTTTGACGATAGACTAGAGGGTATATGTCGATTCAAAACCCTAGATTCAAACGTACAAAAATTATCGCAACGATTGGTCCTGCGACTGATTCGTACGAGGCGATATACAAACTCATCGAAGCAGGTGCAAATGGCTTGCGGCTCAATTTTAGCCATGGCACCCATGCTGAGCGTGATGCGCAGATAGAGTGGATACGCAAAGCTTCACGCAAGCTCAACAAGCCTGTGGCAATATACCAAGACCTGCAAGGACCAAAAATCCGTCTCGGAGAAATAACCAACAACAAGCTTGAAGTTAAAGAAGGTGATGAGCTATGTTTGCGCTACAAAGCGACTCACAAAGGGACGGTAGTACCCGTTCAGTACAACATTGCTGAAAAAGTGCGACCTGGCGAACGCGTCTATATCTTTGATGGCAAAGTACGTACTGTTGCGACGAAAGTTGACAAAAACAGTGTCTATGTTCGAGTCGCCAACGCCGGTATCCTCATGAGTCGAAAGGGCATCAATTTGCCCGATACTGATTTTGGTGGCGATGTACTTACCGAAAAAGATTATCGCGATATCGATTACGGAGTAAAAAAAGACATTGACTACGTCGGCTTGAGTTTCGTACATAGTGTTGATGACATCAATATGCTGAGAGGCTATCTCGCACAGCAGGGGTCCGATGCGCAGATTATTGCCAAAATAGAGACGCGACCATCAATTGATGATGAACAGCTTGAAAAAATTATTGAATCAAGTGATGGTGTCATGGTCGCACGTGGTGATCTAGCCGTCGAGGTAGGAGCCGAAATTGTTCCAGTTGTCCAACGACGAATCATTGAACTCTGTCACAACCACGCCAAAATCAGCATTGTCGCCACGCAAATGATGATGAGTATGGTCGACAATCCTGAGCCAACACGCGCTGAAGTCAATGACGTCAGCCATGCAGCGATTATCGGTGCGGATTGTGTCATGCTGAGTGACGAAACTGCAAACGGCAAATATCCGATCGAAACCGTGCAGAGCATGAAGCGAATTATCATGTACACCCAGACTCATGTACCTGTTCGCCCTCTTGGCATGCCGAAATATCTCGACACGCATGCGGCAGCGATTAGTGCGGCCGCCGTGTCAATTGCCGTACAAGTACACGCCCACGCCATCATCTGCGAGACCAAATCAGGTGCGACTGCGCAACACATTGCCTCAAATCGACCGCTCATACCTATTGTTTCCGTGACGAGCAATCCACGAGTCGCTCAACAACTCGCGCTACTCTATGCCAACAAAAGCTTCATCCGACCCGATGGCGAACGTGCAGGACTCGAGCTGGCCGATCAACTCGTCAAAGATCATTTCCTACCACGTCCAGCAACCGTCGTGATAGTCAGCGGTCGCCAACCTGGCGTGGTTGGGGGCACCGATACTATCCGCGTGCGTTCAATTTCTTGAAGTGATATAGTGTAAGCAGTATGGTGGGAAACTTTCCTAAACTTTCGTGTAGGGATGTGCCGCTTGATGGCAAGACGGTACTTGTTCGTGTGGACTACAATGTGCCCCTTGAAGACGGGGCGGTTCGTGATGACTATCGCATCAAAGTTAGTTTGCCAACGATACATTCACTTATCAAACGTCGCTGCAAAATAGTACTAATGGCACATCTTGGTCGTCCTGACGGCTCGCCTGACCCTCAGTACTCACTTGAAGTCGTTGCCCATAGGCTCATGGAGCTGCTGGGCCGACCAGTTAAGTTTGTTGACGATTGTTGCGGCGATAAGGTCGTACAAGCCAGCAAGCGGCTTCATGGTGGTGAAGTGTTACTACTTGAAAACCTACGGTTCCATCCCGGCGAGGCAGCCAACGATATGGAATTTGCGCAGCGGCTTGCTCGTGATAGCGGTGCGGAATATTTTGTGCAAGATGGCTTCGGTGTCGTGCACCGTGCGCAGGCGAGCACAGATGCAATTACGCACTTGCTGCCGAGCAGTGCAGGATTGCTACTCGAAAAAGAATACCTATCACTGACAGGTGTCATGCAAAACCCTGAACACCCGCTTGTTGCCGTACTTGGCGGCGCAAAAATTAGCGACAAAATATCAGTTGTCGAGACATTTGCCAGCACAGCAGACAAAGTACTCATCGGCGGCGCAATGGCAAATACATTTTTGAAATACCATGGCTTCACTATCGGAAAAAGCCTCTACGAAAAAGACCTGGAGCCGACTATCAAGGCGATCTATGACGCGGTCTCTCAGCGCACGAAAGATCTGCATAGTGTCGTCATGCTACCAAAAGATGTCGCGGTCGCTCGTAGTCTCGATACATCGGAACCTCGGCGTGTCGTGCTACTTAGTGAAGTCCAGGAAGATGACTACATATTGGATATCGGCGACGCCACGATTGAAGAGTATAGTCGTGAAGTACAACAGGCACGGACAGCGGTGTGGAGCGGGACAATGGGCTATGCGGAGGCCCCAGCGTTTGCGCATGGGTCCGCCCGAATCGCGCTCTCGATGGCCCAGGCAGCGCAGCAGGACAGTGTGATTGGCGGTGGCGATACAGTCGACTTTGCACTCAGATGGAGTGGTGGCGAGACCAATCATTTTTATCACGTATCATCAGGCGGGAGCGCTAGTATAGAACTAATGTCCGGTCAAAAATTACCAGGAATAGAAGCTCTTATGAATAAGAGGTAGACGGGAGTATAGTCATACGCTACACTAAATATAAGCATAAAAGATATGACCACTACAAAACGTAAGACCCTTGTTGTCGGCAACTGGAAAATGCATCACACGGTGCATCAAGCTAGCATGCTATTACATCGCCTCGAAAAAACCGTCGAGTCACATCAGGACGTAGAAGTGGTACTGTGTCCGTCGCCGCTAGGTCTGCAGTCATTAAGTCTCCAGGTCAATCGTCGTAAGTTCAAGCTTGGCGCTCAGAATTGTTACTGGCGCGACGAAGGGGCGTTTACTGGAGAGATTTCAGCTATGCAGTTGCATGGCATTGCAGACTACGTCATTGTCGGTCATTCTGAACGCCGACATATCTTTGGTGAGTCAGAAAAAGACATTCGCTACAAAGTGCAGGCAGTCTTTCGCAATAAAATGACGCCGATACTTTGCGTCGGAGAGACGGCAACGCAGCGAGCCGACGACGAAGTGAAGCATGTGATACACGATCAATTGGTGAGCGGCTTGTCAAACGTCACTTCTGAAGAAATTGCGAAAATTGTGATTGCATACGAACCTGTCTGGGCTATTGGTACCGGAAACAACGCGACCGCAAAAGATGTGGAATATGTCGTCAACTTGATTCATTCTCAAGTTGCATCGCTGTACGGTGATGCTGCCGCCAAAAAAATGCGAATTCTGTACGGAGGTAGTACAGATGATCATAATGTCAATCAGTATCTTTCAATTGATCGGATCGATGGATTTTTGGTGGGTGGAGCAAGCTTACAGGCTCCAGTGTTTGCCAAGATTGTTGAAGTGGCGCATAATAAACGTAAAGATAAGCAATAACAGGGTGGGAAAATGAAGGACTTCGATTTTGACGAATTAGACAGGGCCGTCAACTCAGTATTAACCAACAAATCTAAAAAGCCAGCTGATGAGACCACGTCTACTCAGCCTGTCGTCAATGATGAGTCAACTGACAGCCAGACTGTCCCTGTTGTACGAGCTTCAGAGATTGCAGACACTCCAGAACAACGTCCAGATGATACTGCCGTGTCTCCTGAGAGCCACGACGAAACGCCTGTACCAGAACACAGCGAGAGCCCTGATGCGTCTGAAGAAACTACTGCAGCACCTATCACCGCATTCGAACCAACAGTGTCGCTTGACGACATACCAGCTCCTGCGCCTCGCGAAGAGACTGAAGCGGAAGATACTCTTCCTGCCGTCGAAGAACCCTCCGAATCACCTGATGTCGTAGCTGACGATACGCCCGCCGCAAGTACGGAGGAGTTGCCAGAACCACATGAGCCTACAGAATCGAATCACACTGACCAGAACGACAACTCAGCCACAGATGAAGAACCCGCAGATGTACCTGCAGCGCCTGTCAATAGAGGTCGTTTTATGGATCTGGTTGCGCCCGGTACGAAATCAAATGAAGATAGTGCTGGAGGATCGGCAAGTCGGACAGGGATCACAATCCAACCTCGACCTGACTTTGAAACCGAAAGCACCGAAGCTGATCAGACAACTTCAGACGATGAAAACAACAATTCGCCGCAGCAGCACTCCACAGATCTCGACAGCGAAGCCGGTCTTGATGAAATGGTAGCTGGCGATACCGCCGTCGAGGTCACAACTCAAGAAGAGAATACCAACGAAAAGGCTGAGGACGTGGCCGAACCTACTGACACTACAGCTTTTGGTGCGCAGCCATCGCTTGATGCATCGAGTACGCCATTTATTGCGGATGTACCAGTCGAAAAAAGACCTCTCAATGCCCTCGTTGGGTCAGATCAAACCCCTGAGGCGGAAACGAGCAAAGAAGGCGACCACACCTCAGATGACAACTCAACAGAGGATGCCGAACTATCTGAGCCAAAAAATGTCGAAGTAAATGTTGCAACAATTCCAAAAGAGTTCAATCAAGAGATTATGGCTGTCGAGGCCAATGAGAACGTTGCTGCCGCAGCCCTACCGCAGGATGCTGCCCATGAGGACTCTCAAGCAAGTGCGGGCCATCCTTTGTTTGACACCAGTGATTCTGTACATGCTGTACACGCACAGCACCACACCCCATCAGCTATGACGTGGGTAATCGTTATTGCATCGTTACTACTCGTAGGCGCAGCACTCGGCGTGTTGTATTTTCTATACGGGCAAGCTTAGATAGTTCACTGTACAATAGATAGATGACTTCATCGATTTTTTCTGGGCTAAATGATGCACAGCGTAGTGCTGTTGAGCATACCCAAGGGCCGTTGCTGATTTTAGCTGGAGCCGGGTCGGGCAAGACAAAGACTCTGACGCATCGTATAGCATATCTCCTCGAAAACGGCGTACCATCAGCGTCGATTTTAGCGGTAACATTTACCAATAAAGCCGCCAAAGAGATGCGCGAGCGGCTCGCCATGCTCACTGGTCAGGACGCGAATAATCGTAGTTTTATGCCGTGGATGGGCACATTTCACTCGATATGTGTGCGGATGTTGCGGATAGACGGTGAACATATCGGCGTGCCACGAAACTTCATAATACTCGATGAAGCGGATAGATTGAGCTTGGTAAAACAAGCCATGCGGCAATTGAATATTTCGGAAAAATCATTTACACCGCGAGGTATTTCTAGCCAAATTAGTACTGCGAAAAATGATCTTGTCACACCGGCTGAATATGCCCAGCTGGCTCGATTGCCGCAACAAAAAGTCGTCGCGGATGTTTTTCCGGTATATGAACGCTTGCGACAAGCCACAGCTGCACTTGATTTTGATGATCTCATCGCCGAAGCTGTCCGGCTAATCGGAAGTTCGCGCGAGCTACAAGACATCTGGCGGCAGCGGTTTCAACACATATTGATAGATGAGTATCAGGACACAAATGCCGCACAGTATCGATTGATCAAATTGCTGGTTGGAGACACCAAAAATATCTGTGTCGTGGGGGATGACTGGCAGTCGATTTATAGTTGGCGAGGGGCTGATTTTACGAATATCCTTAACTTTGAACGAGATTTTCCCGGTGCACACGTAGTCAAACTTGAACAAAATTATCGCTCTACCAAGCCAATTCTTGATGCAGCGCACAATATCATCACCAAAAATACCAACCGTACCGACAAAAAACTCATGACCGACAAAACGAACGGACTGCCGGTACAATTGCTGTATACGGGCAGTGAATTACACGAAGCCGAATCGATTATTACGCGCATAAAAACTGCGGTGGAGCATGGTAGTCGGCGATATCGTGATGTCGCGGTACTCTATCGTACAAACGCACAGTCCCGTGCAGTGGAAGAGATGTGCATCCGGTATAGTGTGCCCTACAAGATTATTGGCGGCACAAGATTTTATGATCGCAAAGAAATCAAAGACATAGTTGCGTATTTGAGGCTGTTGTATCAGCCGTTCGACAGGCCAAGTTTTGTCCGAATCGTCAATGTCCCAACTCGTGGACTCGGTGCAACTTCGATTGAAAAGTTTATTGCCTGGCAAGGACAGACAAGCATGAATTTTATTGATGCCATGACGAGTAGTGAGCTCTGTCCAGGCCTGACGCCTCGTGCGCGCAAAGCGTTTCTTGAGCTTGGTGAAGCGTTGGTACAAATCTCAAAGACTGTGGAAGAATCTTCACTTGCAGAGCTCATCGAGACGATTATAAAGCGGTTCCGTTATCTGGATTTTCTCGACGATGGTTCACCACAGGCCGAGGAACGTATGGCAAACGTGCGCGAGCTTGTGACGGACGCGAAAGAGCGGAGTGATATGGATCTCGCTGGCTATCTGGAAGAGTTGGCATTGCTATCGGATCTTGATACGGCCAATGATAGCCACGATAGCATCACACTCATGACACTTCACGCAGCAAAAGGGCTCGAATTTCCAGTGGTGTTTATGATTGGACTCGAAGAGACTATATTTCCGCATTCGCGGGCGCTGTATGATGTCGACCAAATGGAAGAAGAACGTCGACTATGCTATGTGGGTATGACGCGTGCTCGGGAAGAACTATATATGAGCTCGGCCAGCAGCCGAATGATATTCGGCATGACGCAACACAATCCTCCCTCGCGGTTCTTGGCTGATATCGAATCACCAACTATCGCGCCGAGTGTGTCGGGTCAAATGGGTCCTGTAGGGTTATATGATGAACCGCAAGTAGTCGCTGATGAGCAGATTGATGTTGAGGTCGGTGACGGGGTTCGACATACAATCTTTGGCGCCGGTGTTGTCACGCATATCGATGGCACGGTCGTCACGGTGGCCTTCCGTGGAAAAGGCGTCAAGAAGCTCAATGTTGCATTTGCACCACTGGAGAAGATATGAATTGGCTTGGACGACTCACGTACCACGTAGTGAAATTCATAAGTCCGTTTGTGCCATATTGGCAACATGATAGAGTTCGCATCGTACTCCTAAACGACCACAATGAAGCATTGCTCGTCAAAACGTGGCTGTCACGACAATTTTGGTCTCTCCCGGGAGGCGGTATTGAGCGAGGTGAACGCCCTATTGAGTCTGCAATCAGGGAGACTCAAGAGGAGACAGGCATACTACTTGAAGCGCAATCATTGCAAAAACTCGCCGACGAAACAGAGCCAGAAATGGGCTTTCGGTACGCAGTATATGTCGCCCACGTGACAGGTAGACCGCTTCCACGGCTCAGTCTATGGCGACGTCGTGAGATTATAGCCCGCAAGTGGTGGCCGATTAACCGTCTACCCACGCCAATGCCTGCGTACACCCATACCGGCATTGCGCTTGCGCGTGACAAGAAATCATAGTATACTTTTTCCTATTGATTGTGAGTAATCAACACCTACATACAGTATTCCAACACGTCCACATACGCCGAGCCGTCTGGATGATAACTTTGCTTATATTTGCGATACTTGCGCTTTCGACGCGAGCTGTAGCTGCTGAAGACCCACAACCTCGAGGTGACCAGCGACTTATTACAGTCTATGACCAGGGGGAAGAGCGTACATTTTTGACCTCGCGCACCACTATCGGGGATGCCCTGCGAGCCGAAAATATCGAAGTAGCCGAATACGACTCAGTTGAGCCGCGTCAGTCGACCGAATTATCCGTCTCCAACTACAAGGTTAATATCTATAGAGCACGATCTGTAGTGATACATGATGGTACCGCAAAAGTACAAGTACTCACCGCCGAACAAAGTCCTCGCCGCGTCATGGAGCGTGCCGGTATGAAGATGTATGACGAAGACAAGGCATCATTTGAACTAGCTCGTAATCCTCTTACGGATGGCGGCGCCGGTTTGCAACTCTATGTTGATCGAGCGACGGCTTTTACATTCAATCTGTATGGCAAATCTTTTGAAGCCCGCACGCAAGCAACAACCGTCGGAGACCTTCTCAAGGAAAAAAACATCACCCTCGGACCAAACGATGGACAATCAGTACCGAATGATACCAAGCTTGTCGCAGGCATGACACTGAGTGTGTGGCGTAATGGCACACAGACCGTGACGGTAGAAGAGCCAATCGCCAAGCCTATCGAAGAAGTCAAAGATATGGACAGAGAATTAGGATTTAGAGAAGTTCGCACACCAGGGCAAGACGGAACTCGTCAGGTCACCTATGAAATTGAAATCAAGAACGGCCAAGAAGTATCGCGCAAAGAGATTGCAAGCGTCACCACAAAAGAACCTGTCAAAGAGGTCGTCGTGGTCGGTGCAAAATCTCGTATGGCACCGTATATCGGCGGCGGCAACAAAGATGAGTGGCTGAGCGCAGCTGGCATCCCCCGTGAGGCCTGGGGCTATGCTGATTCGATTGTCCAAAAAGAGTCAGGCTGGAATCCAAATGCACTCAATGCAAGCTCCGGGGCCTGTGGACTTGCCCAGGCGCTCCCATGTAGCAAAGTCCCTGGCAACCCATTTGATCCAGTTGATTCCTTACGATGGATGAATGGCTATGTGCAGGGTCGTTACGGCGGTTGGGAAGGTGCCTACAATTTCTGGCAAGCAAACCGCTGGTACTAAATATGCCCAATAAATCACTCGGTCAGCACTGGCTAAAAGATCGCCTCACGCTTGAGGCGATTGTTGATTGTGCCGATCACGCCTTGCCAGGAGTATCTTTGAAGACATCGACGGTACTGGAGATAGGGCCGGGGCTGGGAACAATGACAAGTGTGCTTCTCCAACGAGCGCAGCAAGTGATTGCAGTAGAGTTTGACGCAGAGCTAGCGCGTAAACTTCCCGCACAGTTTCCGGGCAAAAATCTCACAGTTATCAATCAAGACATCCTATCATATGACGTTTCAGGCCTGCCGGACGACTATATTGTGGTCGGCAATATTCCATACTACATAACCAACAAAATCGTTCGCAAGGTCTCTGAAGGGCCACACAGGCCACTCGTCGCAGTGCTTTTGGTCCAAAAAGAAGTTGCGGAGCGACTCGCGGCACGTGCAGGTGAGATGAGTTTGTTGTCATTGTCGGCGCAGGTGTTTCATGATGTCACACTGGGGCCCGTAGTTGGGCGTGATGCATTTACTCCTCCACCAAAAGTCGACAGTCAAGTGGTCATCCTGACACGCCGCACTACACCGCTTGTGCCTCCCGTCCAACAAAAAACATTCTTTCGTCTCGTCAAAGCGGGGTTTAGCGCGCGTCGAAAAAAACTGCGGAGCTCTCTTGCTGGTGGCCTCGCAATATCAAAACCTGAAGCCGAAACCATGCTGACTCGTGCCGGAATCTCACTGGAGTCACGCGCCCAAGAATTATCAATCGAGCAGTGGGCAAAATTGCACGCATTGTACACCGAGCATTTGGTATAGTGTAAAGATATGAAAACCTACAAACCCGTCACGACACTGCCTCGAGGGGTTCGTGTGGCGTTCTCGAGTGTAGAAGATGGAACAATTGCAGCCGGTGCAGGTGCGCCCGCTCTACCAGTTCACATACAGCAGACTGAAGACTTTCTCGTCAAATACGGGTTTACGCCGACGGATAGGGCGCGTGTGTTTGTGACGTATCTTCCAGAAAATACGTACGTTCACATCGAACGCGTTGACAGCCAATCCTCAGGCGCTATCAAGAGTGATGCATTGTTTACGACTATTCCTAAAAAAGTAATTACCCTGCCGGTCGCGGACTGTGTCGCGACGATAGTATATGATCCGATTGCGATGATGCTTGGTGTACTTCACCTCGGTCGTCACAGCAGTGTAGCGGGGCTTATCGAGGAGTTCGCAATTCGCGTCGCTGACGAAGTGGGATCTGATCCACGAAACTGGCATATCTGGATGAGCCCGAGCATTCAAGCCGAGAACAACGCACTCGAGTATTTTGAACCACCACATCCCGACAAGTGGCAGGGGTATGCCAAGCCTGAGGCGGACGGCAAAATTCACATTAATATCCCTGGGTACAACAGAAACTGCTTTGAACGTCTCGGCGTGCCGCAGGCCAATATTTACGTTAGCCCAATCGACACCTATACTGACACGCGGTATTTTTCTCACCGTGCAGCAACCGAAGGCGTCCGACCTGAGCGTCAAGGCCGCATGATGGTGGCTGCAATGCTCGAGGGTTAATCTGTTACAATAGTCATAATGAGCAAAAAACTATACATTACGACCGCTATTCCGTATGTCAACGCCAAACCACATATTGGTACGACACTTGATTATATAATTGCCGATATCTGGGCGCGGTATCATCGTTTCAACGGCCGAGACGTTCGTTTTCAGGTTGGGACAGATGAGCATGGCAACAAAATAGCCGCCAAAGCCAAGGAATTAGGCAAAGAGCCACAGGCCTATGTTGACGAAATTATTGACGATTTTCGTTCTTTGCTTGCAGCGCTTCAGACAAGCCATACTGACTTTGTCCGTACCACCGATCCGCATCACATTCAATCCGTCCAATATATTTGGCAAAAACTTCAGCCATATATCTACAAAGGAACATATACGGGCTGGTACTGTGTCGGCTGTGAGCGGTTCGTGACCGACAAAGAGATGCAGGAAACCAACGGCAACTGCCCAGATCACGGTCGTCCGTACGAACACCTTAGCGAAGAAAACTATTATTTCAAACTCAGCGCATTTACTGACAAGATTCGCGATGCGATAGAGGGGCACAAGTTTGATATCATCCCGTCATTTCGCAAAAATGAGCTGTTGAGTCTACTCGAGTCGGGATTGGAGGATATCAGTATCTCTCGACCCAAAAAGAATTTATCGTGGGGCGTGCCGATTCCTGGTGATGACAGCCAAGTGATGTATGTGTGGGTCGATGCGCTGAGCAACTATATCACCGTCCTAGGCTACCCAGATGATGAATCATGGAAAGAGTACTGGCCAGCGGATGTACAGGTAGTTGGCAAAGATATCTTGCGGTTTCATGCGGCCATATGGCCCGCAATGCTGCTCGCGCTTGAGTTGCCGCTGCCCAAAAAACTGCTCGCACATGGGTTCATCGACGTTGGCGGTACCAAGATGAGCAAGTCGCTTGGCAATGTTGTTGATCCAGCAGAAGTGATCACGACGTATGGGCTGGATGCGTTTAGGTATTATTTTTCGCGCCATATTCCGACGCTTGATGATGGTGATTTTACATGGGAAAAATTTGAAAATGCTTACAACAATGAACTGAGCAACGAGCTCGGTAATTTGGTACAACGTGTTGTGGCGATGGTAAATCGTTACCAGGCCGGCGTTATCGGCGACAAAGAGAGGACGGATCACGATAGCGGCGCGTATCACGAAGCGATGAGGAACTTTGAGTTCCATAAGGCTATGGATGAGGTGTGGGTGATGGTTCGTGCACTCAATCAATACCTCGAAGAGGTCAAACCTTGGGAGGTTGCCAAAACCAAAGATACCGATCCCGATGCCGCGCAGCACCTTGAAGAAATCTTGCAACACGCGGCCGGCACTCTCGAGCAAATCGCTGATTTGCTGACGCCATTTTTGCCATCAACAGCCGCCGCAATCCACAAAATATTCTCACAAGGCGTCATCACTCCCTACGAAGGCGTTCTTTTCCCAAAAATATACGTGCATACGACCGATCCTCACGCCAAAGTGTAGTTTATGACGTTTACCGATACACATTGCCATATCCATGAATCAAGCTATGAAGATGGCCAAGCAGCGTATAGCCGGGCATTGTCTGCTGGCGTGGCTCGGATGATTGTGGTCGGCACAGATGATGTGAGTTCACAGGAAGCCGTGACATTTGCACAGAGCCACGATGCGGCCTGGGCGTCTCTTGGACTACATCCCCATGACGCCAAGACAGGGCTTGATGGTGTGAAATCACTGGATGACATACTTCGCAATCGCGCCGACAAGATAGTTGCCATCGGTGAAATAGGATTGGATTATTTTTATGATAATTCACCCCGTGAGATGCAAATAAACCTCCTCCATGCGCAGATAGAACTTGCTAAGAATTACGATTTGCCAATTATTTTTCATGTTCGCGAAGCGTTCGGCGACTTCTGGCCAATCTTTGACCAATACAAAGGCCTGAGAGGTGTTGTACATAGTTTTACGGATACTGTGGCACACATGGAGCAGGCAGTGTCGAGAGGGCTATATATCGGCGTCAATGGTATCGCAACATTTGCAAAGGATCGACAAGATGTCTATCGTGAGATTCCACTGGGGTCGCTGCTGCTCGAAACAGATGCGCCTTTCTTGACACCTGTCCCATATCGTGGTAAGGTCAATGAGCCAGCGTTCGTTACGCATGTTGCTCATCATATTGCGAATCTCCAGTCTATCAATCTCGAGGAGCTCTCGCGAGCAACAGAGCAGAACGCGACACAACTTTTTTCAATATAAACACCACAACATACATCAACTAATTTTTTCTATTTGTGGAGATTGTGCTTGTGGCTAACGCCCCATTACCTACATCATCGGACCTTGATTCGCGTTTCCCGCAAGAAGCGGACTATCGGAATGGCGAAATTCTTACGCAAAATACTGGCGAATCATCCGAACGCTGGAATTTAGAAGAAGACGAAACCGAATGGGATACATCTCGCGATAGTGACGCAAGCGTAGCACGAATAGATGCCGAGCAATTGGCGACTTCAGCCCCAAATAAGCACGAAATTAACGTCTATGACGAGCTAGCGTTTGTGAGTGCAGCAGGGCGCAATTTGAAAGAGTTTCGGCGGCATTTCATGATAGATCCGAAACAGTCAGAATCATTACGAACAACAAAGTGAGAATGCGATGAATATACTAGCCAATATCATGCAGCTCTTTACTGGTTCGTCGCAGGATATCCAATGGAAATCTAAGCCTGTCACGGAGCGTGAACTTATCGAATATGAGTCAGAAATCGGCCGACATCTTTTTGGACCAATTCCAAAAGGCCACAAGCGCGAGTTTTTTTGTCTCGATGAGTATACATGGGTGTGGTACGAAGAGTGGCAGGATGAACAAAAAAAGACTGTCAGTCGAACCGTACGCTACGAGGTACATCAGCGGGGCATTCTCAAAGTTAAAGACGGTGGACAGTACCAGTATATCGATGGTGAAGAGCTCAAGAACTTTAGCTTGGCTGTACGGCTGTATTACGAACAGGTGGCTCGCTCGATCTACAGATACGACCCTTATACTGGCCAGTCGCTGCAGCATGCGCGCAGCTCAGCACCTCTGATACAATAGATTGTATGAGCCTACGGCCCATTTATTTAGATTTTGCAGCAGCAACTCCGCTTGACCGGAGAGTTTTTGCTGCCATGGAGCCGTATTTGCTGAGTGACTTTTATAATCCCTCGGCGCTCTATCAGGCTTCACGTCGTGTTCGCCATGAGTATGAGGATGCGCGCCACAGTATTGCCAAGACGATCGGAGTTAAACAGCACGAAATTATTATGACTGCTGGTGCGACTGAATCCTGCAATCTCGCGATTCGGGGTGTGATGACAACGTACGGTGGTCGTGTCGCAGTGGCTGGCATAGAGCACCAGGCGGTACTCGATACTGCGCAGCAATTCGACTGTGATGCGATAGAAGTAGAATTGAGCGGACTTATCACCGCCGAGGCGGTTCGCCGATCTATACGTGAAGATACGGTGCTGGTAAGTATTGGTTATATCAACAATGAGCTCGGTACGGTCCAACCCCTCCGTGACATTGCAGCGGTGGTCCATGACGAGCGTCAAAAGCGACTGCGATCCGGGAGTACTTGGCCACTCTTTTTGCACACCGATGCATCTCAGGCATTTGGCGTAGTGGATTGTGCTGTCAGTCGCCTCGGAGTAGACATGATGACGCTCAATGCTGCCAAATGTTATGGTCCAAAACAAGTCGGTGTGTTGTGGAGTCGCCCGACTATCCAGCTTGCACCGCTCATCTATGGCGGCGGGCAAGAAAGTGGTTTACGCAGCGGAAGCGAGAATGTCGCTGGAGCAATTGGCTGTGCGATGGCGATGACTCTCGCGCACGATGAGCGCAAGGCTGAAGCAGCTCGTCTTGCGAGCTTGCGGGATGATTTGCAACGGCGTTTGCATGCAGAGATTCCTGCAATTGTCATCAATGGGCATCCCAAGCGACGAGCACCGCATATACTGCATATGTCTCTAGAAGGGTTGGATGGCGAACGAGCAGTGCTGGCGCTCGATGAGCACGGTGTCATGGCTGCGACGGGTTCGGCCTGCGCCGCACAGCGGGGAGCTCGTTCTCATGTGCTGAAGGCCGTCGGGATGTCTGACGAATCCATAGACGGAAGTCTACGGTTTAGTCTCGGCCGTACAACGACAGAGGAGGATATTGCTGAAGTCGCAGATCGAATAGTAAATGTACTAAAAAAAGAACACATGCGATGAAACTAGCAATTGCCGTTCTTATTGTGTTTGTATCTGTCGTTGTTGCCATCACCTGGTATCTTACGCCGAATGATTTATCGCGCTGCGAGATGCCGTCTCCGGGTACCTGTGCTCCTGCAGACGCAATTGTTGTTGTCAGTGGCGGCGATACCAATGCTCGAGTTGCGCATGGGGTGGATTTGTTTATGCAGGGGTGGGGCAATAGGCTGGTGTTTTCGGGTGCCGCCGCAGATCAGACAGGCCTCTCAAATGCTCAGGCGATGCGGTTACAGGCAATGCGGCTTGGGGTCAGTGATGGACAGATTGCGATTGAGGAATATTCTCGTACTACTTCAGAAAATGCGGCCAACACGAGCGAATACTTCAGCCGAAACAATATGAATCGAATTATCCTCGTCACGTCTGCATATCACCAACGTCGTGCCTATCTAGAGTTCAATCGCTATACCAATGATCAAGTCCAGGTGCTCAACAGCCCCGTTGCTGAAGATCGCCAATGGTCGTGGTATTGGTGGCTCACGCCGCGAGGTTGGTGGCTGGCTGGGAGCGAGTTGGTCAAAATTGCGATTCGCTATATCTACCCGGAGGCTTCGTAGTGGCGGTAGTCTATGTCGGACTTAGTGGCGGCGTGGATTCATCGGTAACCGCTGCGCTCCTGCTAGAAGCGGGTCATGATGTTGTCGGTGTGTATATGAAAAATTGGACACAAGATCTTCCTGGCATGAAATGTCCGTGGGCCGAAGATTTGGCTGACGCAAAACGGATTGCAGTGCAGCTCGATATTCCATTTAAAGTCTATGATTTTGAGCAGCAATACCGTGATGTCGTGGTGGGGTATATGGTCGAGGAATACACGCTTGGTCGGACGCCAAATCCAGACATTATGTGCAATCAAGAGATAAAATTCAAACTTTTTATGGAAGCGGCACTTCGTGATGGTGCTGAGATGATTGCGACTGGGCACTACGCACGCACCAGAAACGGTAGATTATTTACCGCCAAAGATACGGCCAAAGATCAAACATATTTTCTCTATCGAGTGACCCACGAGGCTCTCAAACGGACATTGTTTCCCCTTGGTGATTTACTCAAATCAGAAGTTCGCGAGATTGCTCAACGCAAAAAACTAATTACCGCCCAAAAAAAGGATTCTCAAGGCATTTGTTTTGTCGGGTCTGTCGGGATAAAAGAATTTTTGATGCAATATACGTCCCCAAAACCTGGTCCGGTAATCGACAGAGAGTCGCATGAGACGATAGGATATCACGAAGGAGCCTTGCTTTATACGATTGGCCAGCGACATGGGCTTGGGCTGGGCGGAGGATTGCCATACTATGTCGTGGATAAGGACATGGCAACAAACACGGTGGTGGTGAGTCGCAACCTCAACGACACTGCCATGTGGCGTCCGTCATTTGGGCTGAGGGCTATTCATTGGATAGATAGAGACCCAGCTACGGACGATGCACTAGAAGTTCGGCTGCGACACAGGGGCCAACGAATCCCTGCAACGCTGCAAGGTGACAAGGTTTTGCTAGAACACGCCGAACGGGCAATTGCCCCTGGGCAGTCCGCCGTGGTGTATTGCAAGGACGAGGTTCTCGGTGGTGGGATAATTTCTGATTGAGCTGCTATTTCGGGTATACTAAACGAGATGGAACAACCACAAGCGCAATCACCTGAGCCAGCCTCACCACCACCAGCACAGACACCCGTGGCACCTATGGCGCCCATTGGCGCGGATACACCCGAGCAGCTACCCACGCCGCCTCCAGGTATGCGGCATCGTCGCATGATTAGTATCGCAGCTGTTGTCGGCATCATCGCGCTCATAGTAACAATAGTAGCTATTGTGCTATATATGAATTCGTCTCGTACCGATCAGTCGGATCAAGATCAAGACGATGAAGTGGTACAGATTGATCCGGCGTACGCGGCGTTTGTGGAACCAAAATCTGGCGAAACATGGCAAGAAGAGTTTGAGAAAATTGAACCACTGGGGTTGTTTACTGATGATTCGCTCGTCGTGTATCAGATCGTCGGGAAGCGTGAAGGCAGACAAATCATTCACACCTACCTGGAAGACGCGGATGGAAATGACAGCCGACATATATTGTTTGAAAAAACAGGTGAAGATGCATTTACGGCAATGCTACGGCCACAAAACTACGATTATTATTCGACCGCTGAACTAGCTGCGACCAAATCCTTGATGAGTGAAAAAGTCACAGCCTATGACGTCGCATCGAACTATGATTCGCTATCGCTGCCGCGGACAGTGTCAGTGTTTGAAAATCGAACAATTGAGCGCGTTGATGCTGAGGGGCTTGGTACGTTTCCGCAACCCTCTCCTTACGAAAACACCCGTCAAGTTATTAAAAAATTCGGCCAGAGCACCTTGTTTCGACTGTCAAACTATGATGATGTGTTTAAGCTCGCGCATGTCGAATACCAAGTAGAAAGCCCTCTCGGGACTCGCATGACGGTGACCTATATTCCGCACACACTCAAGCTTGGGGGCTACACGTGGAAAAACGGGCGGATACCACGATACTTGGACGACAACAAGATTACCGTGTTTGACACGCTCGAACCATTTTCGAGCCGTTGCCGGGAAGGCGCTATACGAAACTCACGTATCGAAAAGATGGACACGGCTGATATCTCTCAAGTCGGCACGTCGGATACTGGCGCAAATGTCTATCAGTACGTCAATCCAAGCCACGAATTTGTGCAAGCGCTGTACAGCCAATATGCCGCCCGTGCAGAAGCCGAAAAAAGACCTGTCGACTCCCTCGAAGACTTCATCAATTACCATGCAATTGTGCTTATGCAAGATGAGGATGCGTCGTACCATGTCTATGTACGAAGTTACTACGCCGCGTCATATAAGTGTAGCTTGTAGTCTCCCCGCCTAGATGGTGCCCGCAGCTGCGGAGCGATGCCGGTATCTGATATACTAGATGCAATGACAGCGCAAGAGATTCGATCCGCATATTTGGCGTTTTTTACTGAGAGAGACCATCAGGTGATACCTCGTGCAAAATTGGTGCCAGATAATGATCCGACCACATTGTTTACTGGGTCCGGCATGCAGCCATTGATGCCGTATTTGCTTGGCGAAGAACATCCATCCGGTCAGCGCTTGGTTGATTCGCAGACGTGTTTGCGTGCACAAGATATCGAAGAAGTTGGCGACAATCGACATACGACGTTCTTTGAGATGCTTGGCAACTGGAGCCTCGGTGACTATTTCAAGGCCGAGCAAATTCCGTGGTTTTGGCAATTTTTGACAGAGGTTATCAAATTGGACCCGAGTCGAATCTACGTGACGTGTTTTATTGGCGACGTCGCGCACGATATACCTCGTGATGAGGTCAGCGCAGATATTTGGGCGGGGTTGTTTGCTCAAGCCGGACTTGATAGTGAAATGATTGATATTGGGACTGAGGAAAACGGCGCGCGAATTGGCGGGCAAAATAAGCGAATTTCGTTCTATGGCGACAAAAACTGGTGGGCCCGCAACGGTATGGTGCCTGCGACGATGACGCCAGGAGAGCCTGGTGGCCCTGACACTGAGATGTTTTATCTATTTCCTGACGTAGAACACGACAAAGCATATGGAGACAAATGTCATGTCAACTGTGACTGTGGACGGTTTATAGAGCTTGGTAATTCTGTCTTCATGGAATATCTAAAGACAGACAACGGTTTTGAAAAGCTTCCAAAACAAAACGTTGACTACGGTGGTGGTCTTGAGCGTATTGCAGCTGCAGCGATGGATACGCCGGATGTATTTCGAATAAGTATCATGTGGCCAATTATCGAGAAGCTTCAGCAGCTAAGCGGCAAGTCGTACGAAGACCATACCGAGGGCATGCGGGTTATCGCAGATCACTTGCGCGGTGCAACGTTCCTAGCGGTCGACGGTGTTCGACCGAGCAACAAGGAGCAGGGCTATGTCATGCGCCGATTGGTACGTCGTGCGGTCCGTTATAGCTTCGAGCTAGGTATCGAGCAAAACTTTTTGCAAGAAGTTGTACCAGTGATTGCCGATCTCTACCACGATGACTTTCCGGAAGTCGCTGCAGGTCGCGACGAAGTCATTGCCGTGCTTGTCAAAGAGGAAAAAGTATTTCGTCAGACACTTCGTAAAGGCATGAAAGAATTTCAAAAACTCGTAGATACGCAATTGGAAATTACTGGCAAGGACATATTTATGTTGTATGACACATATGGATTTCCAATGGAGATGACCGTAGAGGAAGCGTACCGCTCCAGCAAATCGCTCGAGTCAGACTGGCTCAATAACTTCAATACCGCCATGCAAGAGCAGCGTCAACGTTCTCAAACCGCCGCCAAAGGCACGTTCAAAGGTGGGCTGGGTGGTCAGACACTGCAACACAAGAAATATCACACCGCGACGCATCTCATGTATCAAGCACTGCGCGATGTACTAGGTGAGCACGTGGTCCAACACGGTAGCAATATCACCGAAGAGCGTCTCCGCTTTGACTTTTCTCATCCTGAGAAAGTAACTCCAGAGCAGATCAGGCAAGTCGAAGATATCGTGAACGACCAGATAAGTCGTGATCTCAAGGTAAGCTATGCAGAGTATCCAACCGCAGAGGCAACTGGACCACTCGGCGCGCTTGGTCAGTTTGGCGATCGCTATGGTGACACAGTCAAGGTCTACAAAATGATTGAAGACGGCGCCGACAAGCCATATAGTTTTGAAATTTGCGGCGGGCCGCATGTTGACCGCACAGGACAGCTCGCCGAGGATGGCAAAAAATTCAAGATTATCAAAGAAGAATCTTCAAGCGCGGGCATTCGCCGTATCAAAGCAGTCTTACAGTAGCCCCTATTTGAGCACAAGCGTGATTGTTGCTATACTATCATCAGATGAATATTTCAAAAATTAAGGGCAAACTACCTCAGTTGCCACGCAAATCACGTCAAGCTGATGATTTGGTCGTCGCACTGGATATCGGAACCGAATTTGTCAAGGCCTTGATCGCGAGGCTTGATGACGATCACCTCGAGATTATCGGCGTCGGCCGTGCACGTCAATCAGTCGATGATATGCATAGTGGCGCAATAGCCGATATAGGCGGGGTTGTCCGTAACTGCGAAAAAGCATTGTCGCTCGCTGAAGAGCAGGCTGGAGTGCAAGGACGTAGAGCTGTTATCGGGATAGCTGGCGAACTTGTCAAAGGCATCACCCAAACAATCCGCTACAAACGCCCACAACCCAACCGTCCGCTAGATGTCAGCGAGATGGAGCGCATTATTGAACGAGTCCAAGAGAGAGCGCAGCACAAAGCGCAATCTCAGATTGCCTACGAGACCGGTAACGATGATGTTGAAGTCAAGCTTGTGAACTCAGCTATAGTGAGTATCCATATTGATGGCTATCGGGTGAGCAACCCTATCGGGTTTCAGGGTCGAGATATCGCAATACAGATTTTTACCGCGTTTGCGCCGATGGTGCATATCGGCGCGCTCGAGCGTGTCGCTGGTGAGCTTGACCTCGATCTCGTCGCCGTTGCAGCCGAGCCGTTTGCAGTGAGTCGTAGTGTCCTTGGCACAGACGCCAGCAGCACGTTTACCGCTGTGCTGATAGACGTTGGAGGAGGCACCACGGATATTGCGGTTGTCAATGACGGTGGAGTTGAAGGCACTAAGATGTTTGGTATCGGCGGTCGAAGCGTGACAAAGACAATCGCTGCAGACCTCAATGTGAGTTATGAAGATGCCGAAAAACTTAAGCTCAATATCGAACAGCCACATCTGAAAAAATCTGTTTCTACGCAACTACAAGCTTCTGTCGACAAGACTCTCAGCGTGTGGCTCAGCGGGGTAGAACTTGCCCTTAGCGAGTTTGACTCGGTAGATCATCTTCCGCCTAAGTTGTTGTTGTGTGGGGGCGGTGCCAGCCTCAACAAGCTCGTTGACCTCCTTAAGCAAGCCGATTGGCACAAAGATTTGCCGTTTACAAAAACGCCGACTGTTCAGCTCATCCAGCCCGATGAAGTCGTTGGCATTACTGATTCGACAGACAAAGCCAATGATCATACCTACATTACTGCGATGGGCTTGCTCAGGGTTGGATATGATACAATTGTCGGTAGTGGATCAGATACGATCAAAGATAAAATAGATAGAATGCTACGAGTATGACCGCCCAACCATCACAGCCAAAAAAAGACGTTATTTATGTTGATATCGAAGACGATATCACCTCTATTATTGACAAAGTTAAGCATGCGCCGTCACAGATTATTGCGCTTGTGCCGCCAAAGCGAATCGGCGCTCTCCAAAGCGTCGTCAACCTCAAATTGTTGCAACGTGCAGCCGAATCAAGTGACAAGCGCTTAGTTCTCATCACAAACGACCATGCACTGAGCTCGCTCGCGGCCGGTGCAGCTATCCCAATCGCACGAAATCTTCAAAGTAAACCAGAAATCCCCCAGATAGCACCACTTCACTCAGACCCCGAAGAGGTCATCGAAGGCGATGCAGTCGCTCCATCCGAGGATACGACAGACACAGATGACGGAGACGCGACACCTGTCGCGGCAGCTGCTGCCAGCAGCGCAAAGCCATCTCGCATGAGCCGTATACCGAACTTTGATGCATTCCGCAACAAAGCAGCCCTTATAATCGCGGCTGTCGTAGGGCTGACGGTGTTTTTCGTTTGGGCATTACTATTTGCCCCAAAAGCCGAAGTAACCGTCACGGCAAATACTATTCCATATAGTGTCAACACACCACTCTCGGCGACACCAGAAGCTCGACTCGATGCCCAAAACGGTACATTACCAATAGTCATCAAGGAAATAAAGCGTAGCGCATCAGTTGACTTCACTGCAACCGGCAAAAAAGA
>CAZIEB010000010.1:0-1688 GCA_964538665.1 uncultured Candidatus Saccharibacteria bacterium | reverse complement strand
CGAGAAAAACTGCCCGCACAACCAACCGAAGAACTCAAAGCCGAACTCCAAAAGCAATTTACCAACGACAGTATAGTGGTTTCCGAGAGTTTCAGTGCCACTCCGGGGGCGCCAGTAGTCACCCCAGCGGTAGGAGAAGAGGCTTCGGCCGGCAAACTAACCGTCGAGACAACCTATACGCTTGCTGGATTTAAGCGGACCGATATATCAGCACTCCTCGAAGCCGATCTCAAGCGGCAGATAGAGGGCGTGCCAAACCAATCAATTTATGACAAGGGCATCGATGCGGTGAGATTCTCCAATTTCCGTAAAGAAGGTGAAGAGTATCGCGTTTCACTGCAGAGCACTGGCTATATTGGACCAGAAATCGATACCGGCGAGCTTGCTAACCGCCTAGTCGGTAAGCGTGAAGGTGAAATAATTGCAGAAGTAAAAACATACGACGGGATTGAGTCAGTCGCTGTCGATTTCTCGCCGTTCTGGGTGTCTCGCGCACCTGATGCAAATAAGATTATCATCCAATTCCAGATAGACAATGCCGGCGACTAATATCCTTGCACTAGACGTCGGTGAAAAGCGTATCGGTATGGCCGCTGGTGATACTGCGATGAAGATACCGCGGATTTTGCCAACGCTATCCAACGACGATAATTTTTCCAATCAATTGGCCGATATTGTGACGTACGAAGGGATAGATGCAATCGTCGTGGGGTATCCTCGCAACCTGGCGGGCGAGATAACGGCTCAGACAGAGGTAGTCGAGCAATTTATTGCTTCGCTACAGACAGCGGTCTCTATACCTATTTATACACAGGACGAGTCGCTCACTTCGATAAAAGCCGAAGAACGACTGCGCGAGAGAGGCAAGCCCTACGCCAGAGCCGATATCGACGCCGAAGCGGCCGCAATAATACTACAGGACTATATGGATGCCGCATGAACCCCAACCATTTACCGCCGATTGATACAACAAAGAGTATTACAGATACATCGCTCAACAAACATCGACATATTTGGTTGGCGGTTGGTGCAATTGTTGCGACACTGATCGTTGGTGCGATCATCTATATCGCGACCGCGCTTTCACCTGTCGACAGGAACTCAACTGACCAAATTCGTTTTGTTGTCCAATCAGGCGATACGGCATCGGATGTCGCAACTGCCTTGTATCAGTTGGAATTGATCCGCGATCCTATAGTATTCCAGCTGTACACCGAAGTTACTGGCACGAAATCATCTATATTGGCGGGCGG
The DNA here is from genome assembly GCA_964538665.1 of uncultured Candidatus Saccharibacteria bacterium. Classification (GTDB taxonomy): domain Bacteria; phylum Patescibacteriota; class Saccharimonadia; order Saccharimonadales; family Saccharimonadaceae; genus JAPUDQ01. Next base: position 435 of record CAZIEB010000010.1, on the reverse strand, counting down.
CTATATGTTACGCAAATCCGAGTCGCTCTCAGATATAGTCCGCCACCTCACATCTGGTAAGACTGACGAAGTTGCAATTACGGTACTACCTGGCTTTTCTCTCCATCAGCTCGCCGATCCAGAGTTTGAGGGCAGTTTGGCGGCCCAAGGGTTCTCTCCGCAAGAAATTTCTGATGCATTTGCAAAAACCTATGATAGCCCACTGTTTGCAGGCGCTCCAGCGGGCGTAAGTCTCGAGGGCTATATATTTCCCGAAACATACAATGTGCTTGCGACAGACTCTCTCGAGCGGGTCCTAGAGCTTAGTTTTGATGAATTTTACTCACAGATAGAGGAAAAGAACATCCCGGCTCGACTACAGCAACAGGGGCTGACGCTGCGTGAAGGTATTATTTTGGCGTCGATTGTCCAAAAAGAAGTGTCAGACCCCGAGGA
>CAZIEB010000009.1:1197-26711 GCA_964538665.1 uncultured Candidatus Saccharibacteria bacterium | reverse complement strand
AGTAGACCCCGCCGGTATCGGCACGACAGACCGAACAAATAAGTGCTAAAAAGAATTCCTTTTTAGAAACTGGATGGTACCTCCGCCAGCTGGCGGATCCAGTAGCTAACAAGGGATTTTTTAATTGGAGAAAATATGAAACAAGTAAGCTTAGGGCGTGTGAAAAAACACCGAAAAGGTATACTTGTACTTATATTATTCTTTTGCATTATGCTGATTATTGCTTTTCTCGCGCAGCAGTACTTATTGCTACTGAGAGAGAATCAAAAACTTCGACAAGCCAAGGATGAGTTTTACAGTGCTCACGTTTCGAGTACAGGCAACACCTTTATAGCAAATCTGACGAGTAGCGATATACATTATATGGTTAATGTAGAGCGTACGAGGGCCGGGCTAGAGCAGCTAGCATATAACGAAACGCTCGAGAGATCGGCATGCTCAAAGGCCGATGATATGATAGCCAATAATTATTGGGCGCATGTATCACCAAGCGGTGTCGAGCCCTGGGCTTTCATTCGGCAAGAAGGTATTTACTATCGTAGTGCGGGTGAAAATCTCGGTTATGGATTTGCAACGGGTGATGCCGTAGTGACTGGATGGATGAATAGCCCTTCGCATCGCGCAAATATATTGAGTAATCAGTATACTGCTGAAGGGATTTGCGTTCGCCATGCCGCCAGATATATGAATATGCAGAATCAACAGGTCGTAGTACAGCATTTATATAGTGAATTATAATAGGAGGATTATGAAATTTAAACACGGCACAAGACGACGGGCTCTGGAGTACGAAAAAGATTGGGTGAAGCGATGGAAAGCAGATAAGACATTTGAAAAATCTGTTGATAATCGTTCTTCAGAAAAATCTTGGGTCTTCTATGACGGGCCACCATTTTTGACGGGTACACCACATCACGGACATTTGTTGATTAGCACTGTTAAAGATGCAATGGGTCGCTTTCATACCATGAGAGGCCAACGCGTAGAGCGGACATGGGGCTGGGACTGTCATGGTCTTCCGGCCGAGCTCTATGTAGAAAAGGCGCTAGGAATCAAAGACAAGAAAGAAATTGGCACCAAGATTAGTATCGCGGATTATGTACGTGAATGTCGCATGGCAATGGTGCAAACGAGCACCGAATGGGAAGACACGATTGATCGTTTGGCGCGTTGGGTTGAGTTCAACGGTGCCTATAAAACTATGGACAACGAATACATGGAGAGTGTCTGGTGGGCGTTTAGTGAGCTTTATAAAAGAGGTAAGATTTACGAAGGCGAGAAAGTGTTGGTATACTGCACAAAAGATGCCACGCCCATCAGTAAAAGTGAAGTCGCTATGGAAAACAGTTACCAAATGGATACTGATCCGAGTGTCTATGTATATTTTGAGCTCGAAGACAGCGATGGAGAGTATGCACTTGCTTGGACGACAACCCCATGGACACTTCCGGCGAATGTCGCCTTGGCTGTGCACAAAGACGTCGATTACTCACTCGTAGAGCACGACGGCAAGAAGTTTTACGTTGCAACTGATGCGGTCAGTCGAGTTATGCAGAACGAGAAAAAGCAGCCACTTGAGTACAGTATTATCAAGCAGGTAAAGGGCAAACAGCTTGTTGGTAAAAAATATCATCCATTGTTTGAAAACCGCGGACCGTCGTCACATCGTGTTCTTCACGCTGACTTTGTGAGTGCAACTGATGGTACAGGTCTGGTGCATGAGGCGCCTGCGTATGGCGAGGAAGACTACGAGCTGTGTAAACGAGAAGGCATCCCGCTTGTATCGATTGTTGATGCAAACGGCCACTATACCGAAGGGCGTTGGCAGGGTCAGAACATATGGGACGTCAACAAAGAGATCGCAAAAACACTTGTCGAAGAAGGCCGGGCGCTTAAAGTAGAGTATATTCGTCATGAATATCCGCATTGTCATCGTTGTGGCACCAAACTAATGTATCGTGCTCACCCGAGTTGGTTTATGGATATCCAAGGCCAAAAAGACGAGATGCTGAGTGCAAACGCCAAAACGCGTTGGGTCCCAGACAATTTGCGTACTGGGCGATTCCACAACATCATTGAGCAAGCCCCAGACTGGAACTTGTCACGTGATCGCTATTGGGCGACCCCCATACCGGTATGGAAGGGTGACCGAACTGACGGCACAGAAGTGGTAAAAGTTTTCGAAAGCTACGAAGAGTTTGAAAAATTTACTGGCAAACGGCTTGATGATTATCATCTGCCGGAAGTCATGGATGTCACCTTTGAGCTTGATGGTACAGAGATGCGCCACATAGGGAAAGTTCTCGACTGTTGGTTTGAGTCGGGGAGTATGCCATTTGCGCAGTACCATTATCCTTTCGAAAACAAAGAAAAATTTGAATCGATGTATCCAGCGGACTTCATCATTGAGGCAATTGATCAAACACGTGGATGGTTCTATAGCCTCATAGCGGTAAACGTCGGGCTGTTCGGGACGGCTCCATGGAAGAACCTAATATGTACAGGCTTCATCAATGCTGCCGATGGTAAAAAAATGAGCAAGAAGCTCAAGAATTATACTCCGCCGATGGAACTTATGGATAAAGTATCAGCCGATAGCTTTAGGTTCCTTATGCTTAACAGCCCGCTAACAAATGGAGAGAACTTCGCCCTTGATGATAAATACGTTACTGATATAGCTCGAAAGCTCAGCATGATATGGAACATGTATGATTTCTTCACGATGTACGCTGAGGTTGATAAGTGGGAGTATGACGGAAAGTTGGTAGACCCGCTCGACTCGTTGTCAAATCCGTTAGATATCTGGGTGGTGTCACGGCTTCATCAGCTGGTGGGCGAAGTTGAAGAGCGTACAGAAAGTTATGATCTACAAGGTGCTCTCAAACCGATCTTGCCCTTCCTCGATGATGCGAGCAATTGGTATGTCCGGCGTAGCCGACGCCGCTTCTGGAAGAGCGAAGACGATAATGACAAAAATGATGCCTATCGCACACTGCACTATGTATTGGTGCGGCTTGCATATGTCTTGGCGCCATTTACACCGTTTTTGGCCGAAGAACTGTATCGAAATCTTACTGGTGATGAAGAGTCAATTCATCTCAAAGACTGGCTTGAAGCAGGCGGGGTCAACCAAGGCGTTATGAACGATATGGATCTGGTACGAAGCTATGTCAACGAAGGGTTGAGCCTACGAGCCAAAGCAGGACTGAAGGTTCGTCAACCGCTTGCAAGTGTGAGCGTACCGAAAAAAGGCGAGTACATTGATTTTGAATCAATTTTACTCGATGAGCTTAATGTTAAAACGGTCAAATTTGGTGAAGATGTAACAATTGACGAAACGCTGACACCAGAGCTCAAGCGGGAAGGTATGATGCGCGAAGTTGTTCGTCATGTACAAGCCGCTCGCAAAAAAGCCGGTCTCAATGTCGACGATCGCATAGAGCTTGCGCTCATGGTGCTGCCGGGTGAGGCACAGGAGCTCGAAAAAGCTATCGAAGAACATAGTGCTACCATACAAGCCGAAACCCTCGCCGAGTCATTTGGTGATGTCGCTGACGGCTACGATGAAACTGTGACGGTCGAGGGCCATGAACTGCGTATTTGCCTCAAAAAAGCTCCTGCTTCAATGCCCTAGGCGACTCAAGACGATGGTATACTTATCTGTATGAAGACACAAAAACCTAACCCTGACGATAGCCTAAATATCGGTAGTAAGCTGACATTCCCCAAAGCTAATACCCTCGTAAAAACCCCAGGGTTCTTCGATTCTAACAGGGATTTACTATTTAATCTTGGAGGGTTTATAGTATTTCTGACTGTAATCTCGGTTATAGTCGCAGTCTTTGTAGATATTGATAATTTTGTGGCTGGCTTCATGTCGTTGTTTGTTTTTTTCGGTATTATTCTTGCGGTTACTTTTGTCGCTACCACTCGGCGAGTTGAGTATCACGACACGCTTGAGCAGTTTGCAAAAGTAAACGATCGCTTGATTGGAATCCGGTCATGGAAAGCAGACGGGTTCATAGGAAAACTGATTGACGCATCGGCGATGGACACCGACGGCTTCTTCGCCGACGTACCTGTTGACCAAGATAATATAGGTAGGGGCATATACACTCGGGTTGCAACCAAACGTCGTATGAGGGTGGGCCGGTATTATACCACTGGACCCTACCGTGGGTTTGGGTATATTAGTGCCGATCTTGGAGATGATGCGAGCCAAATGCCGCAACTAATTATCGATGCATCTGCGAACAACCACGATTTTACGGCAACGAATTTAGTGCGTAATTTAGGCAAGAATCAACAATATTCACTTGAAGGTAATTTTCCTGATTATTTTAGGGTATATGCAGCGAACCAAAATGCGGCACGTGTGGCGTATTATATATTGACTCCTGACGTAATGCAGTTACTGATACAGTATGCACCAGAATTTGATATAGAAATCGTAAATGGTCGCATAAATCTGTATTGGCGAGACGCGGCCCTCGCTTCAGAACTGCGCCCGGACTGGGTAAACTTTTTGCCTCGTGCATTTTATGTAGCAGAACAGGTTATTGCACCACTCGTTAAGCGTATTGAACTATATCGTCAAGAAAGCGCTAATCAGGCCTATGAACTTAAGAGTGGGTCAAATGCTGCATTGGATGTGGCGAGGTTTAGCGTATACGGTCTCAGACACAATGCGACATCGGCAGTATCACGGTCGTGGGCAAAGGCGCTCTTGCAGGTAGGTGTAGGGCTAGTGGGTGTAGTCTTCGTGATTTTTGTTGTAGCGATAATAGTTGCTATGGCTACATATTAACATCTCCAGGTTACGCATATACATAACGGCAATACTGCTATAATCTGATGTCTCAATGTATTCGGAGTAAAAGCCACTTCCATAAACATACCAATTTCGGCAAAACATACGTATACTCAAAAAGGATATTATTTCACAAGGGATCATCCCTTAACAGATGAAATAAAATGCAGTTTGAATATTTGTGAGGTTTTTTCAGAGGGTTAGGCGGCGAGGCCGTATGAACTGTTGTCGAGGGGCAGATCGAAACCCAACAGCTCTTTTGCAATGTCGATTTCTGCTTGTGCGCGCTGGAGATAATCGGCTCGCCTACCTAGGTCTGCCGTATTTGAAGCTAGCTCTAATATAGCTTGCGCTCTCGCTATAGCATGCTCGCAAGGGCTAATGTCTCGCTCTTGAGCTGCTAAGTCGATGGGATGTACTGCGTTATCAAGTTCTGGATCCATTTTTGGGATTTCTGGGTGGTTCGTGACATGACCACACTCATCAACATCACTCTTAAGAGGTTTATATTCTGGTGCAGGGCAATGTTCTACTAAAGACATATCTTTGTAATACTCTTATCTTTATACCTTGTCAACAGTGGAACCATCAGTAGATGGTATAATTATATAAATGAGAGGTAAACAAAAACGCGCTGTTATCGGCATAGTGCCTGCAGTCGATTTAGGTGGGCAGTTTTTGCCCATAGAGGATGTTGAGAGAATATTTGTGCGGCGCGATTACTCAAAACTAATCGCCGCTGTAGGCGCAGTTCCTGTCATGCTTACGCCTGATACACCGCTAGATTATATTATCGGCCATATGGATGGTGTTGTTATTTCTGGCGGGCAAGATATTCTACCTCGACTTTATAACCATCAACGTACAATTACGCACAGAATAATTGAACCGGCGGTGCGATATAGGTTTGAAAAAAAATTAATAAAAGCGTGTGACAAAGTAGGGCTGCCAATACTAGGAATTTGCTACGGTATGCAAATACTCAATGTGTATTATGGTGGCACATTGATTCAAGATATCGAGTCGATGGTGCCTGAGAATATTGGTCATTTTGAGACAGAGCATGAGATACTATTTGAAACAAATTTCCTTGGTATGCGTGAGATGGCTGTACACCGTATTAATTCTCGGCATCATCAAGCGATAGATGAGCTAGCCGACGGGTTCAACGTCGCTGCAACTGCATCAGATGGTATTATCGAGGCGATTGAAGGGCACGGGCATTTCGGTATTCAGTGGCACCCAGAATCAGACGCAACTGGTGCACATGTCTATCGAGCATTTGTCGAGCATTGTATGGGCATATCACAGACGGAAACTGTATACTGATAGTATGAAACGACATACACAAGTAGCACTGATACTCAATACGCTCGTAATTGGGCTAGCTTTGGTCGCGTGGTTTACGACAATAGGTCAATCAATATCGTCACTCGAAGTCGCATCACTGCTTGGTGTGCTAGCTTTTAGCCTAATGTGGGTGCATTATGTTGCTGATGCGGTGTCGCCAAGAGCTGAGACCGAGCAGAAAAAGGATGTACAGTATGTCATATCGAGATATGCGGTACTTTTTACGATTCTCTCGCATCCATTTCTTGTGAATTATTATCTTGTCACGAACAATTTCGGCTTTCCTCCCGAGGGGTATGTGGCACTTCTTGGCGATCTTGCAGTAGTTGTGTTGCTTGGATGGATAGCGCTGGCGGCGTTTTTGCTATTTGAGCTACGATCAAAGTTACATAGGTTTGATCACTATATATTTCATGCAAATAGTATTGCGATGTTTTTGGTGTTAATGCACGGTTTTGTCATCGGTATGGTGATGATGACAACGTGGTTTGCCTGGGTTTGGCTGGGCTATTTGCTTGTGTATGGCGCGGTAATGTTTCGTCGGTACGCCATGTATTATGACGAGCAACCCAGGCGACGGATGGTGGCATATCTACTCATACTCCAGCTTATGCTGGTAGGTTTAGGCTTGGGTATTCAGGCGGTAATTTTGTAAATATGCACACTGTCAAAAAAGCAATCATACCAGTCGCAGGATGGGGAGCGCGGTGGCTGCCAATCACAAAAACAATTGAAAAATGCATGCTACCAATTGGCAACCGGCCAATAATCGATTATGTCGTGCAGGATTGTATTGCTGCCGGTATTACCGAAATCATATTTGTCGTAGGAGAGACCAGTACACAGCTCGAAAACTACTATCGGAGCAATATTAAGCTCAATGATTATCTTAAACGAACCAACAATCATGACAAATTGTCACTGGTTGCGCCGCTGAAAGGCATTACGTTCCATTATGTCGTACAACCAAGCTATGGGAAATATGGTACGGCAATTCCTGTGGCTCTGGCTGCAGAATATGTGGCGACAGACGAATCGGTGGTCGTTATTATGGGCGATGACATGTTCTATGGAGCAGAAAGTGAAGTGAAACATCTTATCGAACAGACTCCCGAGGGCCAAAGCGGTATTTTAGGGGCAGTGCTTGCAGCGGACGACAAGTACAGCGGTATGTATGGATCAATTGAAGTCGATGAATACGATAATCTAATTCGTGTTAGTGAGCATCCAGATGTCGTTCCAAAGCCATTTATAAAAAACGTCAGCACGTATTTGCTTAATCCTACATTTTTATCGGCAGTACGTCGTTATGCAGAATCCCCATCGGCAAGTACTGGTGAGTATTACATTTTTACTCCATTTGAGGAATTGCTCGCAAGCGGTGAAACTATGAAGCTGGTTCGTGCTGAAGGTATGTATTTGGATGGTGGCTCAGTGCAAGGCTGGTTGCATGCAAACCGCGTTGTTTTGGGCGATATCTGAGGTGTCGAAAAAGACATTTTCGCGGTACACTAGTAGTATGAAAATAGCAGTTATTGGGGCGAATGGAAAATCTGGCCAGGCATTCGTAGAAGAAGCCGTACAACGAGGACATCAAGTGCATGCAGGTATATTTCGTGATCGCGGGTATGGAGAGCGTGACAATGTGACATATATGCAGTGCGATGCAACCGTACTTGAAGACGTCGAAAAGTTAGTCAAAGGATGTGATGCAGTCGTATCGCTCATTGGTCATGTCAAAGGCAGTCCAGCTTTTTTGCAGACCACTGCTATGACGAATATTTTGAGCGCGATGGATCGATATGGCATCAGACGCCTCGTGAGTTTGACAGGTACTGGTGTTCGTGACAAGAACGATACGCCTTCGCTAACCGACAAAATTGTAAACACTGCAATCGAAACGCTCGACCCTGCAAGAATCCGTGACGGCAAGGCGCATGTCGATGTTATCAAGAAAAGTGCAGTTGACTGGACTGTGCTGCGAGTCCTGAAGCTTACTGATATGCCATATCATGCGTACTATCTCACTGACCATGGGCCTGGGACGTTTGTTTCGAGAGCTTCTGTGGCTGCTGCAATTGTCAATATACTTGTCGATGGCTTGCACAAAAAATCAATGCCGATAGTGAGTCGCAACCCATGAAACCACTAGTTATCGACACACGAGAACCACATGAGTACGAGGCAAGTCATTATCCTGGTGCAATCAATATTTCGACGCAAGAGTTTATGTCGGGTACGATACCAAAAGCGCTCCAGGATACACCCAAGGATTGTCCGATATTCGTGTATTGTCGCAGCGGAGCACGATCAAATACTGTCGGACATATTCTGCGCAGTCAAGGATTTACGAATATTACAAATGGCATCAACGAACATCATGTCGCCCGCATGATAAATCCGTGAGACCTGTACGATGATCCGTCGTTTTATTCATTCTACGCTTGGTGTGCCGTACAAACTGCATATTCGTGATATCCGCAAAGTACCACGACCTCGCGCAACTGTGTTGTTTATTCATGGCATAGGTAGCAGTGGGGCCGAGTGGCAGGATGTGATCCGTCGACTTCCCGGGGATGTCTCAATTGTGACTATCGATCTGCTTGGATTTGGGAGTTCACCACGTCCAGAATGGGCCAAGTATGATGCCAACGAACAGGCAAAGGCAGTCATTGCGACGCTTCTTGGCCGTCGAATCGCTACGAGGCTTATCGTGGTCGGCCACTCGCTCGGTGCGCTGGTCGCAGTCGAAGTCGCAAAAAAATATCCATTGCTCGTTCGTTCGCTGGTGTTGTGTAGTCCGCCGTTTTATGCACCACAGACCGAAGGGGCACCAATGCTCAGCCCAGAAAAATTCCTCAATTCTTTTTATGCAAAAGTAGAGCACAATCAAGAGTATTTCATCAAAATGGCAAATCTCGCGATGAAGTACAAGCTCGTCAATCCCGCGTTTTCGCTTTCTCGTGAGACATTTCCAAGCTATATCCAAACGCTCAAGGCGACAATTATGAATCAAAGCGCGTATGATGATGTTCGCACAATCCAGCGACCAATTACGATTGTGTATGGGGCATTTGACCCATTTGTTATCGACAAGAATATCAAGCGAATTGCTGCCGATAACCCGCATGTAAAACTTTCCAAAATACTCGTAGGGCATGAGATTATCGGTCGGTTTGTACCTGCGGTCGCAAAAGTTATCAATCGCCATATCGAAGAAGGCAAGAGTCCGACACTCGCAGGATAATCTGTTAGAATACCTATATGCGTCTATCACTTAGAAAAAAATTTGTTGTGCTGGGAGCTGCCATCGTCTCGGCACTCGGCATATTTGGCGTCCGTCGCCGCACACGAACCAAAGAGCCGGCCAGTACACCTATTGATCTGTCTATAGGCAGTTGGAAAAAATCGATTATTGAGACAGGTAAGGCGATTGGCAACAAAAATATCGGTATTCTCTCTGCTGGCATCGCCTATTTCGGAATACTCGCGTTTTTCCCTCTAGTAGCGGCGATGGTCGCAATTGCGGGTACGGTGCTGCCGCCAGACAGCATACGAGAAGCTGCGACGGAAGTCCGCGGTTTTGTACCAGGAGATATATATTCGCTAGTTGTGACTCAACTGGAAAACGCCTCTGGGCAGACGACAAGCAACATCGTTATCGCAGTTGTCGGTATCGGATTTGCGATATTTAGCGTATCAGGCGCAACGACACATATGATGAGTGCACTTAATGTGATGTACGGCATCAAAGAAGGGCGTAATTTTGTGCGGCAGCGGCTACTCGGAATCTTGTTTACGATAGGACTCATCATCACGATGGTGATAGTCGTACCTTTGCTGCTGACCGGCGCCGATGTACTGCGGTGGCTAGGATTTCCACCAAGTGTGACCGGTACATTTGCGGTCGTTCGTTGGCTACTGCTTGCGGTGCTAACTATGGTAGGACTGGCGATACTGTATCATTTTGGTCCGAGTCGGCCCGCGCGCGCCAAGTGGCAGTGGGTGAGCTGGGGGGCGATTATTGCGACTCTGATATGGATTGCGGGTAGTGCGCTGTTCTTCATCTATATGCAGTATTTTGCAAACTTTAGCAATTCGTATAGCTTGTTTGCGGGTCTCATCGCGTTGATGATATGGCTCAATCTCTCGAGCTTTGTGGTGTTGCTTGGTGCCGAAGTCAATCATCGACTCGAGCAGCGCACGGCACGGCGAACGACGAAATAATTAGGCCAAAAATTTGAGACACCTCCGTCCCGCCACTCGCATGGCAGGACGGAGGTGTTGTGGGTAGGGCCTCTAGCGAGAGAGCTGCTGCGGTGACGGCGGAGGTGCTGTCAGCATTGCGCGGGCTGGCTTGTTGTTGACTCGGATTCTCCCGAGCAAGTTCCTGCGACTCGCAGCTTTCTCGATGGGGCGGCGGGTACCGATCTGGGTAAAGATGGTAGCTCCTTTCAGTCATGCCTTAGCGGGGTGCCAAGACTCGAATCTTTATTGTAACACAGTTTTAGGCAAAAAGCAAAATCACGATACACGTGTGAGCACGATGACTTGACGTGGATGGAGACTGATAGAAATCGCCCCATCTTTTGACGTAGCGAGAGTATCTCGTGTGTAGGCACGTTCCGGTTCGTTGTCGATATAATTCCGTGAGTCAAAACAATATTGCCAGGTACCTGCAATAGGTAGCACTACGTCGTAGCGTGGAAACGCGGTGTCGCCAAAATGCGCGATGACGATTGTATCGTCACCAACACCGCCTTGGTCCCATCGGTGATAGCCTACTACATGATCTTTGTCGTTTGTGTGAAATAGTGCGATGGACGCACCTACGAGGCCGGCTGTTATGGCATCATCATTGCGACGCAATTGTATGAGGTCTTTGTGCGCATCGACAATATTTGCATGTGTCTCAAGATTGTTCCAATCCAAATCATGCCAATCATTGAAAGCGCCATCTTGGACAAATTCCTGTCCTTGGAGCAGCATCGGTATGCCGGGTGTGGTGAGTACTATGGCACTTGCGAGTAATAGTTCTTGTTGTGCTTTTGAGTCTTCGCCGCGTTTTGGCGCCACGACTTCATTGAGGCGTGCCCGACCATTGGCAGCAGTATCATGCGAGTCACTAAATATTACACGAGAAAATGCATCTCCGTTGTAGGTGTGGCTAAGTTCATACTTCAAGTCCACTCCGTCGTTATCTTGGATGCCGAGTTGTCGGTATAGCGCAACAGGAAACGCGAGTCGCCACTGTGCATCAAATCCAGCCCCTCCGGAATCTTTTGATTTTGTGATCCACTCGTTTTCACTAGTGTCTTCCGCAATAACACAGCAGCCTGGTCGAATTCTGCGTACGAGTTCTGTCGCCGCCTGGAGAAATGACCATGCTCCCGGAATTTCTGCATTTTTGTCTTCATTTGCCTCTAGGCTTCGCAGGTAGGAGGTGGAATCAAAACGTAATCCATCCATGCGATATTCGTTCATCCACATCGCGACACTATCAAGCAGGAAATTTCGGACTTCTTTGCGGGAAAAGTCAGGACGTGCTCCCCATGGTGTATCGCGTCGATGGTCACCCCAAAAATAATAGCCTGCAGGGTATTCATCAGTCCACCCGTCAAATTGCCAAATCTCAGCATTACTAAAATGGTTGTAGACGACATCAGCGATGACTCCAATGCCTCGCTTGTGGCATTCTTTGACAAATGTCATCAGACCATGCCTGCCGCCGTAGCTATTTTCTACAGAAAAGATACTGTGTACATCGTAGCCCCATCCGTTACCACTACTCATACTCGTAATCGGCATTAACTCGATCATGTTGATACCTAAGTCTGCAAGATAATCGAGTTTTTCTATCGCAGTGAAAAAAGTTCCTTGTGTTGCAGGGTCTGGGCGGTTAAATGTTCCAACGTGTAACTCGTAGATGACTTGTTGTTCTTTCGGGATCGGCATCAAAAAATCGTCACCCCAATCAAAATCATTGGATACAATCACCGATTGGGAACCGCCGTCGCTATTGACTTCGACCGTACGTGCCCGCGGATCGTTGCGTTCAACGACTTCGTCGCGGTTTGTGGTGATGATGTATTTGTAATAATGACCAACTTCGGCATGCGGGACAGTCACGCTCCATATGCCGTCTTTGTCTCGTTCCATCGCTACTTGGTTTGATGTGTCGTAGGAAATATAGGGGACTGCGACCGCAACATGTTTTGCGAGCGGCGCCCAGACACTAAATGTCACACCCTTTGAATGGGCGAGTGCACCAAGTTTTTTTCTTTTCCCACCAGGCATAACTACTATGTAGTATAGCACTCATCGGGCAGCGGGAGTAGATAGTGCTAATGTCGGACGGTGACGCCGCCGAGAACCACATTCCCGACGATTGTGAGCACCGGTGAAGACGATGCAGTTGTGTCGTCAGCTTTGTTTTCGGTACCACCCAAAAATACCATGGTTTGTGAGCGTACAACCCAACCTCTTGGGACGCGGATATCAATGCCACCCATCAGTACGAAGACTTCAAGCGAAGCGGATTTTTTGATCTGAGCATCACGGAGGTCGATATCGATACCGCCCATGATAGCCGTTGCTTTGCCACCAGTATAGTTTTTGTTGGTATTGCGGCTTTCAGCACCACTCATCATTGCGAAATAGTTGTCATCACCAGTCTGGGTAGTTGTCTTTGTGTATCCTTGTCGAATTATTGACCAGCCAATGAGGATGATAATCAGCGGCCAAAACAACGACAAGACATTGAACTCGAGCAGTTGTAAATTGTTGAGAAGGAGCGCCAATCCACCGACGGCAAAAAATGTCGGGCCGATGACGTCTTGCTTGTTGCCGATAAACATTATGGCACCGATAGCGACAAATACCAGGGGCCACCACGTGCTCCATAGCGATGCAAAGTTGATAATATCTAAGCTACCGAGCAGAGCAAGTACTCCTACTCCGATAACTCCGGCGCCCGCAAGCATCCGTGCAAGTGAAGGATTATTCATATCCTTATAGTAGCGCACGATGAGTGTGCGGCACAACGACCTATCATCTAAGTGTACGCATCGCAAGCAGCCAAGGAGCCTGTGTTGTAGCCTTCATTAAACGAATTGACGCGTTCTTCAGAACTACCATGAGTCCACGTCTCTGGGTTTATTGACCCTTGGCTCTGGGCTTGAATCCTATCGTCGCCCACAGCTTCGGCGGCACGTATTGCTTCGTCTATCTCGCCGGGGCCAAATACGTTTTGGTCACGCAATGAGTGGGCCCACAAGCCCGCATAGCAATCTGCTTGTAGCTCAAGTTTGACGCTGAGGCTGTTATCGCCCGAACGACGGTAACTCGGATCATTGGTCACGCGGTCCATAGTACCTTTGACACGTTGCACGTGGTGCCCAACTTCGTGGGCGATGACATAGGCCTGCGCCACATCGCCCTTGCTGCCTCCGAGCGCGACGAGAGTGTCAAAGAATGTTTCATCGAGGTAAATCGTAGAGTCACTAGGGCAGTAGTGTGGTCCGACTTGGCTCGTAGCGGTGCCGCATCCTGAAGTGGTTGCAGTACGAAACAAGACGAGTCGTGGCTCTGTGTATGGCGTCGAAGTATCAGCAAGCGCTTGACTCCAGTAGGTGTTTGCAGAGCCTAGGACACTTCCCGCAAATTGTTCATATTCATCATCACCCTGAAACTCAGCAGGTTGCTCTGTCTGTACTTGCGATGTTGCGGTGCCGACAAGCTGTTCTATCAGCTGCGGGTCGATATTTACTCCCAGAAAATTACTTGCGAGTAAGGCAATAACACCAATGACCAATCCGCCACCACCGATGGCCAAGCCAGTACCTCGGCGATCTTCGACATTTCCGCGTCCCAAATTGTCCCAAATAGCCATACGTGCTCCTTTTGGACTATTCTAGCAAGCGCCAGACCATAAAAATGTATGCTGGATTACAGCTCGACGATTGATTTATCTTTTTGGCGGCCGTCAAAACCGACTTCGTACACCGCAAAGGCGTCTTGAAGCATTTCGACATCACCAATCTTGTCGTCAGAAATATTTTCAATGTATTTTATGAGTGAACGGATGGAGTTGCCGTGTGCGACGACTAGGACGTTCTGGCCGTGTCGGATACGAGGTAATATGATTCGCAGGTAGAAGGGTATAGCACGCTGGTAGACGTCACGCAAACTCTCGCCGCCTTCGACAGGGCTTGCCCAGCTGCGTCGTAGCTCGTCGTAGGCTTTTTTGCCGATGGAATGCTCTACTTTATCTTTGTTCATACCGGTATAGACACCATAGTCACGTTCGTTGATCGATGCGCTTTCCTCGAATCGTAGCCCCAGCTGACCGCTCGCATTCATAATCGCCTCTAGTGTCTCCTTGGTGCGTACTTGTTCGGAGATGTAGGCATAGTCAAACGAGATATCTTTGAGTTTTTCACCCAGTTTTGCGGCGTCTTCCCATCCCTTGTGACTGAGGTGCACATCGGTAGAGCCAGTCCACAAGCCTTGGGCGTTCCAATCTGACTCGGTGTGGCGAACTATCACGAGCTTGCCAGATGTCGATTTTGACTCGACACGATTTGGCGTCTCACCGTACCAATATCGAATAATGTTCTGTACGGTCGTTGCGTTGATTCGTGCGATTGCTTCTTCGGTGTTGAACGCTGCGTGTTGGGTGATGATAATATTTGGGATTTGCAGCATCGTGTGCACTTCGGCAGCGTGCTCAAATATCGTCGGGCTTGTCGCATTGCTCTCGAGCGCATCGATCATTTCTTTCTGTAGTATCAGCTTTTCGCCCTCGAGGGTATCGAGCCCCGCGCCAGCA
This sequence comes from uncultured Candidatus Saccharibacteria bacterium, assembly GCA_964538665.1. Classification (GTDB taxonomy): domain Bacteria; phylum Patescibacteriota; class Saccharimonadia; order Saccharimonadales; family Saccharimonadaceae; genus JAPUDQ01. The sequence continues at coordinate 11,721 of CAZIEB010000009.1, read as the reverse complement.
ATATGACCGCGTTTGATACCACGAATGAGTGCACGGTTTTCGACGAGCTCGCCTCTGGCTGTGTTGATGATAAACACACCTTTTTTCATACGAGCTATCGTCGCTTCGTTTATCAGGTGGTAGTTGTCAGATAGGAGAGGCGTGTGCAGGGTGATGATGTCGCTTTGCTCCAACAGATCTTCGAAACTGACATATGTGATGCCCATCTCTTTTGCGAATTTCTCATCTTCATGTGGATCGTGGGTGATAACTTCCATTTCAAAGCCCTTGGCAATTTTGGCGGTGTGCCGCCCGATGTGGCCCATGCCGATGACACCAAGCGTCTTGCCCTTGAGATCAATACCGGTCAAATCACTCGCGACGAATGTGCCTTTGCGCGTCGTGCTTACGGTTGGAATCAGCTTACGGGTGAGCGCCAGCATTAGTGAAAATGCCGCTTCAGCGACGGTGTTTTCCCCATACGTAGGAACGTTGACAACTGTGATATCACGAGCGGCAGCAGCCTCTAAGTCGATATGGTCAAAACCGGTGCTACGAGTTGCAATTAGTTTGAGGCGAGGCATTTTTTCCATCATTTGCCTCGTGACTTGGCTTGTGACAAATACCGAAATAACCTCAGCATTTTTGTTGATGTTTCGTAGACTCAACGTTTGGGACACAAATTCCCAATGATGATCTGTTTCACGAAGCCCGTCGCTGAGTTGTCCGACGTCTCTTTTTGATCCTTCATAAAAAACAATTACTGCCACCCGTGCCCACCTTGTATTACTTGTTATGGTTTATTGTAGCACCGCCATATAGGCAAGGGCAATTATTGAGACCGCGGTATACTAATAGAGTATGTTTCCGACGTTTTTAGACCAAGATGCAGATGTAGTGGCGCAGCGAATGCTGGACTGCCTTCTGGTTCGCAATCTAGATGGTCGAGAAATTGTCGTTAGAATAGTTGAGACTGAGAGTTATGACCAGTCAGACCCTGCCAGTCATAGTTATCGCGGCAACACGCCCCGCACCTCGGTCATGTTCGGCCCGAGCGGCGTGCTGTATGTGTATTTTACCTACGGCATGCATTATTGCTGCAATGTCGTGACGGGGCCCGACGGAGTTGGCTCGGCGGTGCTTATACGGGCAGTCGAGCCGGTTACGGGCGTCGATATACTCGAAGCTCGTCGAGGGATGGCTGGGCCAAATGCCACAAATGGTCCCGCAAAATTATGTCAGGCACTCGCAATCGACAGCGTGCTCAATCGTCACGATCTGAAACAAGAGCCACTTCAGTTGATCCTCGGTGATACTATCGAGGATTCTCGCATTGCGCGCTCACCACGTATCGGTATACGCGATGCTGCGGATGCATTGCGTCGATGGTATATCGTTGATAGCCCCTACATCTCACGGACACATCGCGAGCTTGGAGCGACATATGCATAACATTGATGATGACGCGTTTGCAGCAATGATTGGACGCGCTATGGACGAGATGCCCGAGAAATATATGCGCCATCTCAACAACGTGGCGATAACCTATGCAGACAATCCATCGTCGGAGCAGGCAACACAGCTTCATCTACGCGGCGACAGTTTGCTACTGGGACTATACGAAGGAATACCACTGACGAGTCGAGGAGCTGGTTACAATTTGGTGCTGCCCGATAAGATAACTTTGTTTAAATTTCCGCTGCTAGCCGTCACGCACGACGAACCTAGCCTCTATCGCCAGGTAAAACATACCTTGTGGCACGAAATTGCGCACTTTTATGGCCTCGATCACGATAAAATTCACGAAATTGAGCGCAACTGGAAATAGGAGACACGCAAATGAGTGAACGACGAGGACCACCACAAAGCATCGAAGAGCTAATGGAGCGTTGGGGGGTGCGCATCTTTCGGTCGCACAGCGAGGTTCCTGTCGACTGGCTCATCTTAGAGAAGAGCGTGAGTATTTATGATTTGGATAGGCCTGTGGTCGGAGTTAAGGAGACACCCAAAGAGGAATATACTCGGAAATTCGGCGATGAGTGGGGAATCTGTCCTTCGGTGGATGAGCACGGCGACAGGGTCAAAGGTAAAGTCGATATAGCTGCGAATACCTCGGTTGCGTCAATTGCAGTAGACCCACAGCCCAAGCCGTCGGAGGCTGGTACCCAACCAATTGGTATTCGGGGGATCCACCGAGTTACACCTGAAGGTAAGATTATAGAGCTAATTTATTCAAAAGATGACAACCCAGATAAGGAAGATGATTGACAAATTATTACACTTATGCTAATATATAAGTATAAGGTACACACACACCATGTTAAAAATAAAAAAATCACGCTCATTTTCACTCCCGCGCCTTTCGCTAGGCGGATCTCGTCCTATGCAATTGAGCGCCATACCAGTCGACGAGGATGAATTGACTCAGGCGGTTGTGGGCGATACAAAAGACCACGACAACAACTGGGAACTCACCGATCGCCCTGATACAGATGAGCTCGAAGCTTACTGGGATGCAGTTGAGCAAGATGTTCGCAAAGATCCTCTCTGGATCGCAGTCGACGACTAGTAGGAATTGCAGCAAGTTGCTATAGTTAACCTTAGATAAGGGGAACTATATATGGAGCTCAACACATCACAGCCCGAACATTCACTCATCGTTGCAAAGTCGGCTAAGAAACCGTTGCTCATGATACTCTTTGGCGTGTTACTTATTGCCCTGGCTTTTGCCTCATCACTCTTACTCCAAAAAAACGATCAAATAAATTCTATACAAAACGAATTACAGCAAGCACAAGAGCGGATTACAGCACTCGCGACAGCACCCGCAGATGAACCAACGCAGCCAGAGATAGATTTGAGCACACAAGGACAGACGGAGCGTGCACAGCTGGCGGCGACGAACTATGCCTGTTCGATAGTCGACTTCGGGTGTGACAAGACAACGTATACTGTCGATAGACTCCAAGAAATGACCGATACACGCACAGGATATGCAGTGGTGAGCGGGATTAATGAAACTAATGAAACACTGAAGCTGTGGCTGGTTTCTCCGATTGGGGGCGCAGGCGAGTGGGTGGTGGTATATGAAGGTACGACTTCGCCTCCTCGAGCAGTCGTCGAACGGTTCGGCATACCCGCCGAGTTTGTAACCGCACAGTAGTGCTTGAAAAATATCAGCACATCTGTTAAAATTCTTATTTGAATCACTAATAAAAGGAAAGTCATGAAAGCAGTTGTTCGTGTTGGTGGCAAGCAATATATTGTCGCCGAAAAAGAGACCCTCCTGGTGGACCGCCTCCCGGATGGCACAAAAGAGCTCACGCTCGAACCGCTGATGGTGTTTGACGGCAAAGATGTTAAGGTTGGCGCGCCACTGGTAAGCGGCGTCAAGATCAAAGCAAAAGTTGTCGAAGACGAAGTCAAAGGCGACAAACTACAAGTTATTCGTTATAAGAGTAAAAAACGTGTTCATACTCTCAAAGGCCACCGTCAAAAATACAGTCGCATCGAAATAGGCGCGATAAAATAAGTAGGAGGGGCTTGCCCCTCCGCTTTTATTTTCGAACTGAATTCGAAAAAACGCCCCCCCTAAAGCTCGCGCATAGCGCTCATGATGCACAAAGGTAAGGGCCAACCCTTCCCAATCAATAACCGGAGTAAATCCGGTTTTTTTGTTTCACGCGCGTGATATAATTGAGGTCATATGAGGGTTAAATAAACATGGCTGTAATTATTGCTGTCACCAACCAAAAAGGTGGGGTGGGCAAAACGACCACCAGCATCAATATTGCATACTGCCTCAACCGCATGGGCAAACGTGTCCTGCTGGTAGATTTTGACCCTCAGGGCAATGCGACGAGCGGGCTAGGCTTTGACAAATCAACACTTGAAAAGACAATCCTTGATGTCATCCAGCAAAACACCGAACTCCACCAGGTCGTCCTGCCGACGGCGTACAAAGATTTTGATATTGCACCCGCCACACCGCAGCTAGCCAATGCCGAGGTCGAGCTCGCCAAGGCTGAACGACGCTTTGTTCGTCTCAAGCTCGCGCTCAACGGTCACATCGATAGCTATGATTATGTCATCATCGATAGCCCCCCGAGCCTTAGTTTGCTGACGGTCAATTCTCTAATCGCGGCTCACTATGTGATGCTGCCGGTACAGGCAGAGTTCTATGCGATGGAAGGCCTCGGCCAGTTGCTCGATACGATGCAGCTCGTGCGGCGCGGCCTCAACCCAACTCTTGAGCTTATCGGCGTATTGGTGACGATGATGGACAGTCGAACGACGCTAAGCAAGCAGGTGCACGAAGAAATCAAGACGCATTTTCCTGGCAAAGTATTTGAGACAGTTATCCCACGAAATGTAAGAATTGCCGAAGCGCCAAGCCACGGCGTGCCAGTTGGCGATTATGACGGATGGAGCAAAGGTGCTCGAGCGTATAAGGCGCTCGCAAAAGAGGTTGCCCAGCGTATCGACGAAAAGAGGCAGACATGAAAAAAGGGCTAGGCCGCGGCTTTGATTCGTTGATTCCGACAGATGTGCTCGACGAGACATTTGACCCGACCGCTGATCGTGATGGTGAGATATCTGAGCTTCGCTATATTTCAGTTGATAAAATAGTTCGAAACCCTGACCAGCCTCGTCGGGAGTTTGATGATGCGTCGCTGGCTGAGCTCGCAACGTCGCTGAGCGAGCACGGAATGATTCAGCCAATTGTCGTTGTGACAAAAGGCGAAAAATACCAAGTAGTTGCTGGTGAACGTCGCTGGCGAGCAGCTCAACTCGCAAAATTGCCAAAAATTCCGGCACTTGTACGGACGCTTTCGAGTCAACACAAGCTTGAAATCGCGCTGATAGAAAACTTGCAACGCGAGGATCTCAACCCACTTGAGACTGCGACGGCATACCTCAAGCTCAATACGCAGTTCAACCTGACACACGAAGAAATCGCTCAGCGTGCCGGCGGTAAGGCCGTAAGTACTATTACAAATACGATGCGACTACTGCGTTTGCCCGAACAAGCCAAGAAAGCACTGGTTACTGGCGATATCAGTGAAGGGCACGCGCGTCAGATACTCGCGCTCGACACACCAGAGGCCCAGACCAAGCTACTCAAGATGATAATTTTGCATGGGTGGAGCGTACGTAAGGCCGAACAATTCGTGGTCGGCTACAAAAAAGGCAAAGACGATAAGACGTCGGCTGCGGTCAAGCACACACAGGAAGATACAGAGCTTACACGTGCGATAAGCAGCCGCATCAAGATGCCGGTCAAACACAAGACGACCGCACATGGTGGCCAGATAATTATCAGCTACAAAGACGACAAAGATCTCGAGCGACTTGCGTCGTTTCTGGGGTAAACATCGATACGGTGCTCTCTAGTGCGACTAGAAGTTTGCTGATATCTTGCTAAACGGGTAGATGCGAAGTGCGACAGGCCCGACGACGTTATCGAGGGGTATTTGCCCGAGGCCGTTTCTCGAGTCAAGCGATTGTTGGCCGCCGCGATTGTCGCCGATGACAAATATCATGCCAGCTTTGACCTCTTCGTCGACTTGTCCGGTGACAGTGGATTCGTAGACATCGACATTGGCGTACGGATTGAAGCCGTCGGGGTTTTGTTCATTGAATACTGTGACTTGGCCTCCAGTGACAACCACCCGGTCGCCGGGTAGGCCGATGACACGCTTGACGACAAATTCGTCGGAGCGCATGGTGTCAAACATCGGGTTGCGAAACACCACGACGTGACTCCGCTCGGGTACGTATGGGTTGCCCTGCAAAGCATCGTAGGTGACGGGGAGGCGATTGACTATGAGACGGTCGCCAGTAAACATCGTGGTCTCCATGCTTGGTCCCGTGACACTAAAACTTCGAAACACCAGGGCATTTATCAGCCATGCGCCAACAATTACCGCCACAATGAACGTAATTACACCGAATATATCTTTGGCCGTTTGGCGCCGTTGTATGGTTAACATGCTGCTAATAGGATACAGGTTTATGGTTATTGATGCTAGCGTTTACCTCACCCGTCTTTGCAGGTATACTAGAAGGAAAATTATATGAATCAGCCACACAGTAGTATTGATGGATTTACCCTGCGCCGCCGTCAAGGGTCACAACCTGCCGCCCCACGGTCGCAGGAAGATGATTCGTTGCCGCCACCAATACCGCCACAGTACCTGAATCAGCAGAGTGATCCAGAAGCCTCGCACGTCATTGACCAACGAGAGCGCTCTTCGACCATGGGCGTTGCAGGCGCCACTGCTGGCAGCAGCCATATCGTCAAAGATATTGACGACTCACTTCGAGCAATTGATGAAGAACCAGTCAAAAAACCGCGTCGTCGTCTCAACAAAAAAATACTCAAGCGATTGTTGATAGCACTGCTCATTATTGCGGCGCTAGGTATCGGCTATGTCGGTATCAAGGCATTGCTAGCCGGCAGTAGTGTATTCAACGGCAATTTGTTTGACATTTTTACATCCAAACCACTCAAGCAGGACTCATTTGGGCGCAGCAATATACTGTTGTTTGGCACGAGCGAGGACAGTGTTGCCCATGAAGACGCCGGAGCAGAACTGACGGATTCTCTCATCGTACTAAGCGTCGACCAAAACCAGAAAAATGCCGTGATGTTTTCTATTCCGCGTGATCTCTGGATTGATTATGGCCAAGCTTGTCTCTCGGGGTATAGCGGCAAGATAAATGCACTGTATTCGTGTGCAAAAGAAGGCGCTTCGGAGCAAGCCGGCGCCACGGCGCTTAAGCGAGTTGTTGGCGATACATTTGGCCTCGATATTCAGTACTATGCCAAAGTGAACTATACCGCGCTCAAAGACGCTGTTGATGCGGTCGGCGGTATCACAGTTACTATCGATAGCGATGATCCGCGCGGGGTGTTTGATCCAAACTTTGATTGGCAATGTGGCGCCACGCAGGCCGAACGAGTCCAGAAATGTCCGCCAAATGGCCATCTGGTCGAATACGAAAATGGCCCCGCGACGCTTGATGGCGAGCATGCACTGGCACTGGCGCGGGCCCGTAATGCAGCTGGCGGATATGGCTTGAGCGGTGGGAATTTTGACCGCGAACAATATCAGCAGAAGATTATTCTTGCTATCAAGGACAAAGCCGTCAGTGCCGGTACGCTGGCAAATCCTGTTGCGGTGACAGGACTTATCGACAGTGTCGGCAAAAATGTCCAAACAAATTTTGAGACAGGCGAGATTCGTACACTTGTCGACCTTGCGACTGCGATCAATCAGTCCAGTATCCGGTCAATCAATCTCGTCGACGAGGACAAGCCGCTTGTGACGACAGGAAATATTGACGGTCAGAGTGTGGTCCGTCCAGTAGCGGGCATCGATGACTTCTCCGATATCCAGCGATTTATCCGTGCACAGTTTAGCGGGACCGTCGAGAATACCGAGGATGCAACCATAGAAGTGCTCAATGGCACTGATCGATCGGGCGTTGCCAGCCGAAAAGAAGCGGAATTGCAGACAAAAGGCATCACAGCGACGAGTATCGGCGATGCGCCGACGAGTAGTAGCTACGGCGCTATCCAGTGGTTTGATATGACGGGCGGAGATAAGCCTACGACGGGCAAAAAGCTTGCCGAGGTACTTGGCGAACCAAGTAGTGGCTCAACGCTGCCGGACGGGGTTTTCTCGACGGCTGATTTTGTCATCATCGTCGGTCAATAATCTTCACCCAGCGGCCGCATCCATCACTGTTGATGTGGCGGTAATCGTGGTATAATTTACTGTAATGGAGTTGATCAAATCAGTCGCGCGACGCTCGCAGGTGAGTGACATAATCTATGTCACTCTCAATATTGCGCTTGCGCTCGCAATTTTGGTGATGACTGTCGCGTTTCAGCCGCCGATATTGGCCTATCTACTGGTGCTTCTTAGCAAATGGCGCGTCTTTGCGGTGAGGCCGCGGTTTTGGTGGGCAAATCTTCAGACCAATATGGTCGACGTGCTCGTTGGCTTTAGCGTCGTGACGCTCATATGGCAGGCAAGTGGCGCATTGATTGCGCAGATACTACTCGCGGTACTTTTTGTCGCTTGGCTTCTTGTCATCAAGCCGCGCTCAAGTCGTCGGTATGTGGTCTTGCAAGCCGGTCTGGCGCAATTTTTTGCGCTTGCGGCGCTATTCAGTGGGGCGCACGTCTTTGACTCGGCAATTGTTGTGGCAATCTGTTTCTTGATTGGGTTCGTGTCGGCGCGTCATGTGCTGACTGCCTATGAAGATACACATGTGACGCTTTTGTCGGCGGCATGGGGGTTCTTTCTGGCCGAACTTGGCTGGCTGGGCTATCACTGGGTGGTCGCCTACGGCATCGTTGAAAACTTGATGCTACCGCAGATCGCAATTATTGCCGGTCTCGCCGGATTCGTTGCTATTCGCTTCATCGATGCCGCAGCGCATGGTCACAAGTTGTCGTCGCAGCTTCGTGCACCGATGTTATTTGCGGGCGCGGTGCTCGCGATATTGCTACTACGAGAGTTATCAGGGATATTTAACTACACATCATAGAGGAGGGTATATGAACGTTCGATTAGCAAGTTTTTCACGTCTCAAACCGCTTGTGCTCGTCGTTGTTGCGGCTGTTGCGGGGTTTGGGGGAGCATGGCTGTACGACGCGACACTGCGTGACGGCAGTGGAGATGTTTCGCAGAGTCAGGCACGAGTTATTGCCGAGGGGGAAGTTGTCGCAGATATTGCCGAGAAAGTATCGCCGAGTGTGGTCTCAATTGTCGTGCAGCAGACACGACAATCGTCATGGTTTGGACCTATCCAACAACAAGGTGCGGGCACCGGTATTATTGTCAGTAAAGACGGCTATGTGCTCACCAACAAACACGTGATCCCCGAAAGTGCCACTAGCGTTTCTGTCGTCGCAAATGACGGCACGACATACGAGGAAGTTGAAGTTGTCGGTCGCGACCCGCTCAATGATATTGCGTTTCTCAAAATTCCAGACGTCGACAATCTGACGCCTGCCAAGCTTGGTGATTCGTCGACACTCGTCGTCGGGAGCCGCGTCGTGGCGATTGGCAACGCGCTCGGTGAATTTCAGACGACAGTGACCTCTGGTATTATCTCGGGGATAGATCGCTCTATTGTGGCGGGCGATATGGGCTCTTCGGAGCAGCTGTCAAATTTGATTCAGACCGATGCAGCGATTAACCCTGGCAACTCTGGCGGCCCGCTCGTCAATATTCTCGGTGAAGTTATTGGTATCAACACTGCTGTCACGCAAGGAGCCGAAGGTATCGGATTTGCGATTCCAATCAACGAAGCACGTGGCCTCATCCGTGGCGTTGTCGAAAACGGCAAAATTGAGCGCGCCTACCTCGGTGTTCGCTATATCATGCTCAACAAAGAAGTCGCAAAATTTTATGAACTCGAGCAGACTCGTGGCGCATATATCATCGGGAGTCAAGATGGACCTGCCGTTGCGGAGGACAGCCCAGCCAGCCGTGCCGGTTTGCGCTCCGAGGACATCATCACCAAAATTGATGGAGTTGAACTCGGTCCTACAGTGTCACTCGTCAGCCAGCTGTCACAGTTTGCCCCTGGTGATACTGTTTCGTTGAAGTTTCTACGCGATGGCAATGAGCAGACGACCGACGTGACGCTCGGCACTCTTGATCTGTAGCGCTACGTGCTGCGCGTGAGTACGACGCAGTAGTCGCTCGATTGTATAAATTGCAAATTTTGCCTAGTCGCATACTCGGCGATTGATTCATGCTGTTCGGGGTCCGCTTCGAGCACAAGATAGCCGCCAACAGAGAGTATGTGGCGTGACTGTTGCATACATTTTTTGATCAACTCAAGTCCTTTATCGTCGGCGAAGAGCGCCAGCGTGGGTTCGTGGTCGGTTTCTGGCGATCGATCCCATTCGGTGTCGACATAGGGTAGATTTGCGATGATTATATCAAATTCGATGCTTGAGAAGGCAGTAAATAAGTCAGATTGGACAATAGTAATATCAGCATGAAGCAACGAAGCATTTTTACGTGCCACGGCCAGCGCTTCTTTGCTCACATCGCAGGCCGTGACGGAGAGTGAAGGGAATTCAAGTTTTGCCGTGATACCGAGGCACCCAGAGCCGGTGCCGACGTCGAGCAGCCTCACATTTAAGGTAGTTGCTGCTACATCGTGTAAGATAGGGCGTAGTAGTTCGATGATGGTTTCTGATTCCGGGCGCGGTATCAACACGCGTTTGTCGACAAAAAAGCTCCGGTTATAAAACTCCTTGTGGTTTGTCAGGTAGGCTACCGGCACGCGCTCCAAGCGTTTTGCAAGCAGTTTGGAAGCGTTTTCAAGCACTTTCGTATCATCAATGTTGTCGTTTTGGTGTGCAATCAACCATGTACGTGATTGGCCCAGCGCATGCGCCAGCAACACCTCGGCATCGAGATGCGGCGAGCTCACATCAGCAGTTGTTAGTCGCGTAGTCGCGGTTGATATCCAGTCGTGAATAGTCATGTCTCACAGTGTAGCAGAACAGGG
>CAZIEB010000009.1:0-1097 GCA_964538665.1 uncultured Candidatus Saccharibacteria bacterium | reverse complement strand
GAACGCGCCGATACGACATTTGTTGACACCGGTCGTTATGTCTGGGAGAGCGGAGACATATCGTTCCTTGCACAATTTGATGATCGCAACATGATTACGCGCCTGTCTGGTGGACCGAAGAATGAATACGAAGCGGGTGTATCATTTTCGTTAGATTTTGCGCCAACTGAACCATGTGTTGATGGCGAAGATGCCATATGCTTGAGTGGACTCAAAGCCGACGACGCGGTATACGGTCTCGCTGGATTTATCGATGGTCGAGGCAACAATGCCAACGTTGAGTTTGAAGAACGTGACGGAGATACATACTTCGCAATTACCGAAGATGGCGAGATAGAGTATGATGAAGATAAAGCCGAAGCCATGTGGAATGACATTAGTCAGGCGCTCGCTGAGAGTGCTACTGCCGCTAGGGAGGTTACTCCAGAGCCTGAGATGACTAGTGAGCAAACTTCAGATCCAACTCCCGAGTCAGTATCTGATCCGGAGTCACTTGATACAGAAGTTTCTGAGTTTATGGAAGATGCAGTGAAGTCGCTATTAGAATCATTTCGGGACCCAGGTTTCGAACCGCGCGCGATAGACAACTATACGATTGCGAATATGCCCGAAGATCCAACCATTAAGACAAAGAGTCGAACTTTTGGCATCATAAGCTATAGCCCGACTGAGCAAAAACTGAACGCGACTGTATCTGAGTATGATGGCAACACGTATGTCACCACCGCCTCTAGCTTTGATATGACTCGCTCCAACCCCGCAATCGGTGCTGAGCGGTTAACCGTTGAGCTGGTTGAACAAGCGTTTGCCAACATTAGGGGTGAACAAGCGCAGGTTTCCTTGCATAATATGTATGTAGAAGTGTACAAGTTTGATGAAAATGGCGAAGTACGCGATGAAGCAACGCTTACCGTGCTACCGGTCATGGGTGGTGAGGGCTACACGGCTACTATGAACGTGGTGCAATCGAAGAATGATGAATTTGGGTCGGAGGGTAATGATATTACCTACCAAGCACGGGTCGCACAAACCATTGATGCGGCAAATATTTTTGGCAAATAACATTTATTAACCGCGGGTACCTGATTGCGTAATCG
>CAZIEB010000008.1:25451-28747 GCA_964538665.1 uncultured Candidatus Saccharibacteria bacterium | reverse complement strand
AGCTAGTACTACTGTCACGGCAATAGTAATATGTGGCAGAGCAATCAGGAGCCCATTATCAATAATCTGGGTATTGGTAACCGTATCTTGACTGACAAGATTGTATCGAGAGTCTTGCAGAATTACAGCAATCGGACTGAGCATTAACATTTGTGCAGCAACCATATTGACAGCGATTACCATCTGTAATGGGTAGAGTATAGGTGTGGCATAGAAGACTCCCTGCAATACAACTTCCCATATATGAGAAACATCGCGGTACTTTACATATATACTGGCCAAGAAAAATGCAACCGCAAGAGAAAAGATGTATAGTTCAACTACATTCAGGGGAAAGAATAGTCCTGACCACTTGAAATCAACACCATCAATTAGCATAAACACAAAGACTACTGCAAGGTTAAATATAAGATTGATAAGTGCCGATATTGTTCCAGAAACAACAATTATATATTTTGGAAAGTTAATCTTTCGGATTAGATCGCCCCGGGACACAATAGCTGACATTCCTTGACCGGTAGCCTCAGTGAAGAAAGTCCACATCACGATACCAAGAAGTAAAGATACGGCAAAATGTTCTATCCCTTGTCCAAATCGTAAGAAATGTACAAAAACGACATACATGATTGCAAAAAGCATCAATGGTTTGAGTAACGACCACAAGTAGCCAAGAACTGAACCTTGGTAACGTAGCTTAAAATCAGTCACCACTAACTCACGCAGCAGTATCCTGTTCCTCCGGCTCACAATGTTTGAAATTTTCATAAAGCTAAGCACTATTATAAGATATAGAGGCACGTATGAATAGCCTCGCAATTAGTATAGTCGTATGGAATAATGCTGACGACGCCATAGAATGCGCAGATAGCCTGCTCGCTCAGACAATCGCCGATCGTATAAGCATACTTCTAGTTAATAATGATTCTGACAAATCCACTGTAGCCCAGCTCAACAAATACATTGCCTCGAAAGATACTGACCGACTAGTCATGATACATACCGGAGAGAATGGCGGTACCGCTGGCGGCTTCACCGCCGCAGCCAAATGGGCGCAGGAAAATGACGTCAAATACATCGGAGCGCTCAATGCCGATGCTGTCGCAGATAGCAAATGGGTTGAATCGCTTCTCGGAGAGCTGGAACAGCACTCAGATACAGGTATCGCAACAGGGCTCATGCTGCACCGTGATGGCAAGACAGTAGATAGCTCGGGAGATTTTTACACGACATGGGGCCTGCCTGGGCCGCGAGATCGTAACAAGCCCACTGCCAAAGCGTCAAATACTGCCGGGTATGTGTTCGGAGCGAGCGGGGGTGGGTTCCTCGCACGAACTTCGATGTACGAAAATGTCGGGTACTACGACCGCGTCATGTTTATGTACTACGAAGATGTTGATCTGGGTTTCCGAGCGCAGCTCATGGGGTACAAAGTACGATTTACCCCCAAGGCTATCGCATACCACAAACGCGGTGCGAGCGCAGATACTGTACCAGGGCTGGCTGTCTACAACACCTTCAAAAACCTGCCTATCCTCTATGTCAAAAACGTTCCGCTCAGTCTCGGACCGACTATTTATCCTCGATTTGTCCTAACCTATACGCTCATCCTAGGGAACGCTATCAAAAACGGTTCAGGCATACCCGCCCTCAAGGGCTGGCTCATGAGCTGGCGCTATCTGATATATATGTTCCGTGAGCGCAGCCGAATCCAAAAAGCCCGCACCGCCAGCGACGAATACATCAACAGCATCCTCCTGCATGACATCCCGCCAGAGCAAACAGGCATGCGCAAATTTAGAAAGGTATTTACGGGGAAATGAAACGAATCGCTATAGACGCTCGGATAATTGATAGTTCGACTGGTATATACATCCAGCGATTGCTCCACTGGATCAACCAGGAGCATACGGGTACATACAAATTTGCCGTGCTAGTGCCCAGCGGTACACAGAAAAAGTGGCAAAAGCTCTACGACAAACTTGAGATCCGAGCGTGTGACGTCAAGTCATACTCTGTAGCTGAACAGACAAAGCTAATAGCAGCGCTCGAGGCCTGCAAGCCTGACCTCGTACACTTCACCATGCCGCAGCAACCGTTTCTCTGGATGCGACCATCGGTTACGACGATTCATGACTTGACCCTTGTGCGCTTTGAAAATATCGACATGAATCGACTAGTGTACAAGATGCGCAAGGCAGTGTTTGTATCGCTGCTACGGACAATCATGTCGCGGTCAAAAGCAATCATAACCCCTACACAATATGTCAAAGATGATATTTTGAATTATTTTGGTGCCCGCTACGAGCCGAAAATCACCGTCACACATGAGGCGGGAGATCCCGTCGGTGCAGAGCCAGAGGTGATGAAGCAGTTTGATGGCAAGAGGTTCATATTTGCAGTCAACAATGCCTTTCCATACAAAAACATTCAGCGCATCATCGATGCGTTTGCCGAACTCAAGAAATCGCAGCCCGATCTGCATCTGCTGCTTGCTGGTAAAAAGGACTTCTTTTATGAGCAGCTCGAGGAATATGTCAAGGAGCAGAATATACCAGATGTGCACTTCCTCGGCTTTATCTCAGCTGGTGAAAAGCGATGGTGCTACCAAAATGCGGTTTGTTACGTCAGTGCATCACTGTCTGAAGGGTTTAATATATCGCTACTCGAGGCAATGTACGAGCAAAGCCCAACGGTCATCTCTAACGCATCGTGCCATCCAGAGGTTGCAGGTGAAGCCTCTCTCTACTTTGACCCTCACTCGACCGAAGAGCTTGTCGAGGCACTGACTAAGGTACTCTCGTCAGATAAGTTGAGGCAAGAGCTCATCGCCAAAGGCAATGAACGAGTCAAAGAGTTTTCGTGGCAAAGGATGGCGGAGGAGACGGTGGAAGTATACCGAAAAGCATTACAGGAGTAATTTAGTAAATTGGTAATTAGTAAATTAGATAGTAGATGCTCGATGTTTGATGTTCGAATTTCGTAACAGATACTTTACACCAGACAGCTGGCGGACCAGTTACATTTAGGTAGCATTTTTCAATTATCATAGGGGGCAATATTCCCTCCGGCGGGAGGAAGGGACTTCTTCGTATCAAGAAGCAGATAGTTCCTTTTACCTTGAGGCAAAATGAACCGAAAAGCTCAAGTCAAATGTCCTCCTATCATGACTCATCTGCTGTCAAATAGCACAATCGTCTGCGGAGCATCAGCCTGATGGCTGACGACAAGTCCTCGACCTAATAGATTGTGCATTTGACGAACATCTGAATCAGGACAAGGACAACTGACGGATAGTC
>CAZIEB010000008.1:0-25351 GCA_964538665.1 uncultured Candidatus Saccharibacteria bacterium | reverse complement strand
TGGCGAGCAGTTCTGATTTGATCGAGTACTTAGTGAAACGGACACGCAGATCAAGTCATGAACTGAGAGACAGTCATTCATGGCGGGCTGAAGCCGCCCAGGAGTTTTGGCGCACTTTTACGGCTAAAAGTGGGAAGAGATAAGCCGCCGAATGGCGGCGGCTATTGGATTATTCTAAATCTGAAAAATGTAAATTGAAAAATCAATGGAAACTCGTCCGCCTACTGGCTGATGTGAAATGTGAACTGGTAAATGATTTATTCTGCAGCTTTACTCAGCACCACGTGCCTGTCACGCCCTTCGCCTTCGGAATGCGTTTCGATATCACTGTATTCGGTGACAGTCTTGTGTACGATGCGACGCTCGGCGGCGTTCATAGGGTCGAGATGCTTTGGCTCGCCACTGGCACGGACTGACTCAATCCATTCGCGTGACTGCTCAGCGAGACGCTCGTAGCGATGCTTCTTGTAGTCGGCGATATCGACATTGACGCGATTGATCTCGGCATCGTGATTTTTGAGCGTGGTGGCGATCATAAATTGCAAGCTACGCAGTGTTTCGCCGCGCTGGCCGATGAGAAAGCCATTGAGGTGTGTCGATGGGACATGGAGCTCGATGACGTCTTCGTCTGCCGTGGCATAGACCTCAGTATTGAGCCCAAAAAATGATAAAAGATCCTCAAGATATTTTTTGGCAAATACAATTGATGCTTCGCGATCTAGTTGCTCTGTCGTGGGGGTCATTAGCGGACCTTGCTTCCTTTCCGGCGCTTTTGAACCGGTTTTTTGACCTTTCGGTCGGTCGATGTGGTCGGCGATGACACGATTTCGGCCTCAACCGCTTGTTTGGCGCGCTTCTTAGTAGTAGACGATGATTTGGATGGTTTTTTGGATGCAGGGGACTCAGCAAGCTCTTCCATTTCCTCGACATCTTCATCGAGAATCTTTCGCTGCTGAATCACCGCCACGATACTGCTGGCCGCATAAAAGAGCAGTAGCGCACCCGGTATCGGAATAAGTATCATCGAGCCAAGCGCAATGACAGGAATAATCTTGAGCATGCCATTGCCCATGGCGGCAGACACTTCTGCTTGGTCGGCTTGCTGGCCTGTCTTGGCGCTTTGTTTGAGAATATCACGGAGGCGTTTGCCGCTCTCAGACTGCGGGGTGATCTGCTTGCTCTGGTACCACTGGAAAAATGTCGCAGTAATTGCGATGAGGAGCGCCGGAATGTACCATTCACCATTTGTCTGGACTGGCTTGGTGAGGTCGATAACTCGGAGAAATGTCTCATTGAGTGTGCTTGGGTCGGCAAGAATACCGGCAATTGGTTCCCAGGGTTTCATAAATTCGTAGAAGAAGTCACCCAAACGCTCACGCTGATTTGAAATCATCATGATCATCTGGAAGAGGGCGATAAAGATAGGCAGCTGGACTAGCAGCACGCCAATCGGTGCAAATGGGTTGATGCCACGCTCGCGGTAGAGCTCGAGCATGAGCTGACCTTCGAGCTGTTTGTTGCCGGCGGCTTTTGCCTTGATCTTTTTGAGCTCAGGCTGGATAGCCCGCTGGAGTTTGGTCTGGTGGAGTTGTTTTTTGATAAGCGGCCACATGGCAAATCTGACGATAATCGCCAAGATGATGACGGCAATACCGAAGTCATTGCCAGGAATAATGGCATAGAGCGCCATCAAGACATTAAAAATAGGTTGGACAACGAGAGAATCAAACCAGGACATGTACAGTACCTCAATCAGTTATTGTACGTAATAGTATACCATCTATTGGTGATAGTTGCTCGATTGGAGCAGAGTTTTGAGCTCGGCCTGCAGCGAAGGGTGGTCGAGCACCAATACCTCGGGAGAAAAAACTGTAATAGTGATGTCTCGTGGCACCTTGAGGTGAACTATATCATGTCGCACAATATTGTAGATGCGACGTCGGATACGGTTTCGCTTGACGGCTGACTTGTAAACTTTTTTGGATACAATGACGGCCACTCGACTGGTAGGGTGGCGTGTGGCACTGCTGCGCACGACGATATGTCGCCCTCGAAATGGCTTGCCGTGCATCATGACACGCCGGACAGCACCCTGGGTATGAAAACGTTGATCTTGTGGAAGCATAGTCAGTATCAATGATGTCATAAAAACAAACTATCGTCGATATGACGATAGTTTGACGAAACGTAGTAAATAGTACTAAATACTAATTTTTGCTCGTTGCTTGATACGACGAGCTTTGAGGACAAGCCGACCAGCTTTGCTGCTCATACGGGCACGAAACCCGTGTACTCGGGCGCGGCGGCGGGTTTTTGGTTGATGTGTTCTCTTCGGCATGACCTCTATAGTACCTCAAGAGCAACTTTTTCTCAAGTCCCCTATTTGCATTTTTGGGTTTTGATGTCGTACATTCATAAGTTTTCCACATTTCTACGCCACTTATCCCCAGTATTTACAGGGGTCAGTCCGATGTGTGTATAAATCGCCCCTCAAAACCGCCTCCCCCTTCCCCTCTTGATTCTATGGTTGTGGAAAACCTCCTGTATTCGGTATAGTAATAGGTAAAGGGAGTTAAGGTGAGTCAAGAGAACCATACCGAACTGTGGAAATCAGTTCTCGCTGAAGTAGAGTTAAGCATATCGCACGCGGCATTTATGACGTGGTTTAAGAAGACGCAGCTTGATTCGATAGATGATGACATCGTCTATATCACTGTCCCGAATATTTTTGCCAAACAACAGTTTGAGACCAAGTTTAACTCACTGATTCGTGAAATCTTTGTGCGCCACGACATCACCCCTCGAAAAGTTGTCTACACGATCGAGTCTTCTTCGCAAAAACCAAAAGATCACAAAGATATCCGCACCTACACTCCCCCGTCGAACAAGCCAAAACGAACGATTGCTCCAGCATCAACGCTCAACCCAAAGTATACGTTTGATAATTATATTGTCGGCAGCAGTAACGATCTGGCATTTGCGGCCTGTCAGGCTGCGGCTTCATCGCCGGGTACGAAGTATAATCCGCTCTTTATCTACGGTGGCGTCGGTCTCGGCAAGACACACCTCATCCAGGCTGTCGGCAATGAAATTGTCCGCAAAAAACCCGAGCTCAAAGTGCTTTATGTCAGTTCAGAAACGTTCGTCAACGAGTTTTTGGATAGTATTCGATTTAAGAAAAAAGGGTTTTCTGATAAATACCGACTTGTCGATGTCTTGATCGTCGATGATATGCAGTTTATCGCCGGCAAAGAAAAGACCCAAGATGAGTTTTTCCATACGTTCAATACGCTCCATCAAGCCAACAAACAGATTATTATTAGCTCAGACAAGCCGCCCAAGAGTATCCCTACCCTGACCGAGCGTCTCAGGAGTCGGTTTGAATGGGGTATGGCCATCGACATACAGATGCCGGACTTTGAGACGCGCTGTGCGATCATCGATGCCAAAGCAGCACTCTCAGGGGTGACACTCCCCCGCGACACGACTGAATTTATTGCCAATGCCATCAAGACAAATATTCGCGAGCTCGAAGGAGCACTCAATCAGCTCCTCGCCACAGTCGAGCTACGTGGCCTCGAGCCTAATGTCCAGACCGCCAGTGGCCTGCTCGGTGATGTCAAAAAGATGCGCCCAAGTCATGTGACGCCAAAACAGATTATCGACAAGACCGCCAAACACTTCCAGATAGATATCACTGATATCACCAGCCCAAAGCGAGACAAACACATCGTAGTGCCACGACAAATCGCGATGTACCTGCTGCGAAGCGAGCTGCATATGAGTTTTCCGAGAATTGCCCATGAGCTAGGCCGAAAAGATCATACGACCGCCATACACTCCGTCGAAAAGACCGAAAAATCAATCAAACTTGATTTTGTGGTACGTGAACATGTATCGATGATACGGGATGCGCTCTATGGATAAACAATTGTTTCACTGTGTACAGTGTGTGGGAAACTACTGGTATAACTATGTGTACAGGCTGTGTACGAACGTCCCCCGTTTTGCACGACATGACGACGTTTTGTATTCAAGTGGGGATAACCTCGCGTTGTCCACTAGTTGTACACGACTCTATACCCCCCTCGCATCCACAGGCAAACGACGAAAATTTCTCGAGGTGGCCCGCTGGTTATCAACAGTTTCCACAGTGCCTATTACTACGACTACTATATATATAATAAGAAAGGAACGCATATGAAACTGGAAGTCACACAAGAAAACCTGTCCCGCGCACTTGCAACGGTTTCACGAGTTGCCCATAGCAAGACATCGCTCCCGATTTTGAATAACATTTTGTTTCGTGCTGAGAAGAATCGTCTGACACTCATCGCAACCAACCTAGAAATCGCTATCACAGAGCATGTCGGCGCCAAGGTGGCACGAGAAGGCGTCATCACCATACCGGCGCGTCTTGTCAGCGATTACGTCGCAAACCTGCCCAAGAGCATTATTTCCCTATCGCTTGACGGCACAAAGCTCCATATTTCGACCGATAATTATTCATCGACGCTCAACGGCACGGTCGCTGACGAGTTTCCTGAGGTGCCAACTATCACTGATCCGGTCGAGGTCACGGTGGACGCTGCCCTGCTCAAGCGATCAATTCAGCAGACGATATTGACCGTATCGCATGACGAAACACGACCGATCCTGACGGGTGTCTACCTCCATACACATGACGGCGAGCTCTATATGGCTGGTACGGATGGATATCGACTCAGTGAACGTCGAATTATGAAACTAGAGCATGAAATCTCGGCGATTGTGCCAAGTCAAACTGTCCAAGATATCGTGCGTGTGATCCCCGATGAGTGCGAAGAGGTCTCACTCCTCATCTCAGACCAACAAGTCGAGTGCAAGATGGGCGACATCACTATCATGAGTCGTCTTATCGATGGTAAATATCCAGATTATCGCCAATTGATACCGAGCAAAAACGATACTGAGTTTGTGGCAGGACGTGAGGAATTTACCCGCATCGTCAAAGTTGCGAGTCTGTTTGCTCGTGAGAGTGGTGGTAGCATCACAATCACGACAGATGCAGCTGCCGAACAAGTCTCTATTCATTCCCTGGCCTCTCAATTGGGCGAAAACACCTCAGCTATCAATGTCGCGCCGACAAGCGATGGTGCAATCACGCTCAATTCGCGCTACATCGTCGAAGCACTCGGCGTGATGGACGCGCGTGAAGTCAGCTTTGGGTTTAGTGGCAAACTGGCGCCTTGTGTGATGAAGCCGGTTGGGGATGATAGCTATACGCATATTATTATGCCGCTTAAAAGTTAATAATACCCGACTCATCCACCGTTCGGTGGCTTAGTCCTGCTTTTTGTCTTAGCACAAAAAGAAGCAAAAAAGCCAAGTCAAATTCTCCCTGTCGTTATATGTCTGTTGTAAAACAACACAATCGTCTGCGGAGCATCAGCCTACTGGCTGACGACAAGTCCTCGACCCGTTAGAATGTGTGTTTGTACAACATCCATATCAGGACGGTCGAAACTGACATAGAGTCGCAATAGCCGCAAGAGGTTGTCGAGAAACAACTATAAGAGAAGTACAATAGTTACATGGTCTTGAACAATATTCGTCTGAGGAATTTTCGCAATTATAAGGAGCGGGAGTTTGCGTTTGATCCTCGTATCACGGTGATTACTGGGCCAAACGGCAGCGGCAAGACAAATATTCTCGAGGCGGTGTATGTGCTGGCGACTGGCAAATCATTTCGTGACAGTGATATTCATCTTGCGGCTCACGACACGGATTGGTGGCTTGTCGAGGGAGAAATGAGTGGTCATACGCGAGAAGTCAGGCTGCAACAAGGCCGAAAGAGCTATACACTCGAGGGCACGCGGTACCAACGGCGACCAAAAACATTTGAACTGCCCGTGCTGTTGTTTGAGCCGGATCATTTGCAACTGATACATGGCTCGCCCCGCTCTCGACGGGTGTTTCTCGATACGATTGCCTCACGATTGTTTCCTGAGTACGCGTCGGTGCTGCGACAGTTTGAACGAATACTGCTCCAGCGCAACAAACTACTCAAACACTCCCCTGTCGATACAGACCAATTGTTTATTTGGGATTTGCAGTTTGCCGAAGCGGCTGAAAAAATGTATGCAACACGCCAGACCATACTGCAGTGGTGGAATTCTTCGCTCTCATCACATTATTCGCACATTGCCGGAGCCCCGACGGATATCGGTGTAGAGTATCAGACGAGTGTGCATGGTGATGCGTACAAACAATCGCTGCTGCGGCTGCTTCATGCGCACCAGGCGCGTGATAGTATGCTCGGCACGACAACGGTTGGACCCCATCGTGATGACTATATGTTTTATATCGATAGCTCGGACTTTGTGACGACTGCCTCGAGAGGTGAAATACGAAGTTTGTTGCTCTCGATCACCTATGCGACATATCTACAAATGAGTGAACAGTTTGGCGAGCACCCCCTGGTGTTGCTCGATGATGTGTTTTCGGAGTTTGATTCACAGCGTCAAACGCAACTCATGTCACTCTTTGCCGACACATCGATGATACTGACCGGGACTGACAATGACGTCTCAGCGGTGCCAGCTACGGCTGCTCATATCGACCTTGGTGGATCGTAAACACAAACGCATACGGGTCGATATTGTTGCGTTTGATTTCTTCTTGGAGCTTTAGATACGGCTTAGTAACCGAACCTTGACCGAAGACAACCTCGTAGGCATTTGTATATTGATTATAAATATCACGAGTGATACTGATACCGGATATAGCTACAGTGTCTTCTAGTGGTTTGTCATATGCCGGCTTAACGGATTGGAGCAAGCCAGTGTCATGGCTGACGATACGGGCGACGCCGTTTAGGTCGACATATATACATCGATCCTGACTACATAGAGCACTTGAAGGAAATGATAATGTATCTGCAAATCGATAGACGAGTTTTGGTGATGTCGCGTTGATATTGTAGATAACCATCTCTTCTTGACCGGCATATATCGCATAAAGATCTTGGCCGTCTCGATAGATTGTACCAGTGTACAGTGGCCATGGCTGTGTGGTCGAATTCGCATCAGATAGTTCAGTCACTATAAGCGATTGATTTGAGTCTGTATCAGTTACGACAGTAGCGACCGCTGACTGATTTGCTATCGAGTAACTTGTTTGGTCGCGTGATCGGTCAATCGTTTGAATCGTCGTAAATTCTTTATTCTCTCTATTGATACGACGAACTTCTGTTGAACTTGTCCCATGAAGTGATACGACAACATCGGTCTCAGAGATATGGAGTGGTGAGATAAACAAAGCCCTATCATCAGTGACTGACAAAATATTTTCGGATCGCCCCGCTCTATCTAGCGACCATAGGCTTCCATCGTGACTATAGATGACTTTATCACCATATACTGTAGCGGAGTTGTATGAGGACTCATCGACAGTGAATGCAAGCTCTATATCTGAGCTATCAAACCCAGCATACCAGTACTGTTGTCTGAGTGAATATAACGAATCAAATACCAGGGTATTGTATTGCTCGCTCAATTCACCTATTTGTGGCGGGTACATAAATCGGAAGTAAACGCCGTGCTCGGTCCAGAGTACACTGTCGATATTGTTGATAGGATATGAAATTTTCGGGGTAAGTGAGATGGTGTCTTGCGTGGCCGTATTCATCGATACAAAATGGTTGCCGTTGTAGTACCAAGTTCGGTCGCCTTTCGTGTGGGGATACAGCATCGAATAACTAATTGGTTGTGATGTCGAAGCAGTCCGTTGCGTAAACATCGTAATCCCTAAAATCACACCCAGCAATATGACGGTACCGATAAGTCCAAAAGCGATAAATCGTAGCCAATATGACGAAATAATCATTGCTGCTTCTCCGTAATTACGTTGAGGTTTTGTGGTGAGGAATAGTTTTGTACTGTTACCCAATAAGACGATTTACTTGGAGTGAATTGCAATTGAAATGACAAATTGTTGCCGTCTTGAATTGTGTTTCCGACGAGTGAAGCATGTTTTTCAATAATTTTTTCGGCCTTATAGCGCTCTTCTAGTACTCTGTCTTGGACAAGCCGGTATGTCTGAGGCATCGCCCGGCGCAGCTCATTATCGCCAACTATACTGATGTTTTCTTGCGTAAACTCGGCATTGATTCGTCCTACGGTGCGGTACTCGATGTTTGTTGCTGGAGCTATATCGTCTTGTCGAACAATCACTGCAACCAAAATAAGCAGTACCATGACCGATGCGATAATGATGAACGTGTAGACCATTGATTTGTTGTCATTCTCATACATGGTTAGCACCTCGTTGAATTATTTAGTATGTCCCAGTGCCAACTCTCATACGCATATTGACGTATACCAAACCGAGATGCATTGTCCCTGAGCCAGATCCAGTTTGGATCCGATGAGGTGGCACGAGTTGCACATGTTTGGCCTCCAGTATTGCTTGGGCTTATCGAAAAATCGATTGCGACACCGAGCTGATGCATTGATTTACCATCAGTTGCACATAACACGCCTGGTTGCGTAGAGTTACAGCGACCACCAAAGCTCGATGTATTTTCGAGTCGGAACGAAGATCCTGCACTTAGTGACCGGCCGGCAGCTTTGGCGGCTTCTCCGAGCTGTTGGAACTGCGCAGCAACGGCAGCATTGACTGTCGCATTTGCGATACTTGTGAGGCGACAGAGTCTGATAGTGGGAAATGCACTACTGACAAGTGACCCGTCGTACTTTGTAGTGATTGTACCCTCATCAACTGTTCCTGTTGGGCATGCTTGGTTGGGATCAGATAAGTTTCCTGGCTGATTGCCGGTTGTTGGTGCGCTACCGCCACCACCTGACGAACCACCACCACCGGCAGACACAGTTGGTTGGGGTACTGGGCATGAGTTTGTGCTAGTTTCGGTGGCGGGTGTTTCAGCAGGATCGGCTGGCGCGGGTGTCGTCGGACTTGTTCCGCCATATTGCTGGAATACTCCTTGAGCTAGTGGTAAACGCCTATTGTATTCGGGGTTACACTGAGCACCTGGCATACACGGTATCTCGTAACGCTCTAAAATAATTCTGGTCGCCTGACCAATGTCGCTACTCGCGCGCAAAGAGCTTAGTACCCCACTATATGGTCCGGTGAGTTCTTCCCAAATAAAGTCAAGCTGAACTTGCAGAGTATCGTAATTTGGTTTGTTCTGAAGTTTTGTTTTGCGCCCCCCTAGCCACTGAGCGATGCCATAAGCGCCAATACTGTTGAGTGCTGTAGGGTTGACGTTTGATTCTGCAATTAGATTACCGACAATTGCTGCCGCCTGATAGTCTTGTAGTCCCCTTGAAACGAAGTAATTGTAGGCTGATTCGACATTGTTGCTACCAACAACTGGTATTGACCCTGACCCCCCACCGGCTGTAGTACCCCCGCCCGTTGCAATTGGTGAAGATGGTTTGCAATCGGGGTTGTCTGTCGCATTGCGGTCGTAATGAGTAATTCGACTTTGCAAGTAAAAATCTTTAAATGTAGCCGGCTGTAAATCAACTGCTTGCGCAATAGATGACCCCACAAACGAGAACGACAGGACTGCGAGTGTAGCCAATACTAATTTCTTTATCATTGTATAGGCACCTGTATATGTACGTGATTACATGTATCCTGGAATTCCTGTATTCCCGAGGGCAGCCTTACGCTACCCGATGGACGACATTGAACTTGACCTATTCCAGATCCACTAGGTAATATCCCAACAACCGAATTAAGAAAAGCGATATCCTGACTAGTTCCTCCTGTAGATCCAGTACCATTAATAGTTCCAAAGTCGACTGCGTGCCCCCCACTATTGCTGTAATGATAACTAGAAGTGCCACTGGCCGTTAGCACGCCCGTACAGAAGCGATTGAGCGAAGTAATATAGAGACTATTTGATTGTGCCGCAGTAGCAATCAGTTGCAAAATAGTCCTGTTGATATGGCAACTGAAGTTACCATTTGCATACGCGCGGATTTGAGCCATGTATCGTGAATCCCCCGTTACGCGGCCCGATGCTAAGATTTGTTTTGCGAGCTCTTGGTCGGTGCCTGTTGCAGGTGTGATGGTACCACCCCCTCCGGCTGAGCCACCCCCGCCAGTTGAACTACCGCCCCCCGAGGCAGCTCCTGTTGATGCCCCGGTTGCCATTGAGCCGGTACGAGTTCCACTATCGAGTGCGCAGAATTTGTTTGGGTTGGGGTATATCGGATCAGAGCACGTGTCGTCACCAAGTGTATCGGTTCCAACATTTTCGAGAGAGTCGGCCATATTGTGGTCTTTGACGTAGAGCTGAAAGAGTCGTAGTGTCGCGGCCCTATCCCCAAGCCCCGAGCATTGAGGGGTACGGTATATGCGCGTGCCATCACCCGGCAGATATTTTGGACTCAGATAATCAACTTCTGTAATGATTGGGTGATTCCAGATGACACAGGTCGCGTACCACTCGAGGAATGTTGGGCCGTTTACATATTTAGCTAATCTGTTACCTCCATCGACAAAGTCGTAGCTATGAGGGCCTGGACGATTGCAGATAGGGTCACCCCAATCAGTGACATCGACAGGAGATTTGAGACTAAGATCATCACAAAAGTTGTTGTTGAATATCTTTGGGCCCCCGCTAAATGGCGTGAACGACACCTGCACCTTTGGCACACACTCAACAGGATTTGTGATCCCCCTCGCCCGACACGCGGCAAGCAGTTCGGGCAAATTACCATAGAAAACATCTTCGGTTATTGAAGTATTGTCAGCATAAATATATCCGCCAGATATCATAGCGCCAGTGTTGGCTGCAGGGTCTGTCTCGTTACTATCGAGGTGCTCAGGCAACTGCGCCATGATAGGGTCACATGTCCATGATGGCCACATGCCGAGACGCACTTTGACGTCGTAGTCAGTACATAGATCACCACGATACTTGTCTTTGTACGGCTCTTTTGCGGATACTTGTGGGGCAAAAATGTGCTGCAGCTCAGCTGAGACTGATGCGACGAAGGATTGGATAGGATTTCTGTTGCCTTCTGTTGAAGATGAAGTATTGCTTGATATAATTTGTGAGCTTTCGGGTGCCTCACGGTCAATTTGGTCAAATTCGTCTTTGGTGATGGCACGATTGCCCGCTCCTCGTCCGAGGTACGATGCTAGTGCAGATGCCCCCGAGGCAAATGCGTTGCCGGCATTGTAGCCACCTTCTATGTCATCTTCCGGGTCGGGTACGATATTGCCCGAACTTAGCATAATTGCGTGTGGAGTGAGCCATTCCATTGTCTCGACATCTGCCGATGACGTACCATATACCCCAGAATCGATATCTGGCGTGACAAGGAATTGTCCAAGTATCGGCGATACTGGACATGAACCATCGCCATAATCAAGTCCGTCTACAGCGATACCATTGGCATACTTGGCCATTGCTTCTTTGGCGTCATCACGGACATCTCCCTGTGTTATGAGCGTGTATGCACCTGAGTCGCTATAAATCTTCTCTTTTGATTCATTGTACCGACCTTGTTTGCTCAGCATGTTTGCGACCATGCTAGACTGCTCCCAGGCCTCAAGTTTGCTATCTCGGTCTTGGTCGAGGAGTGCCTGGACAGACGCATTGTATTTGATCAGCTGTGGGGCTTTGACAATTTTGTTGAGCAGTGACATTTGCTGCATGAACGATTCTTTGGTACAGCCCGTGACGTTTTGGTTGAGGCTTGCGGCGGTCTCATCGAGGGCATTGCCAAAAGCTTCGGGGTCGTCGGTATCGATATCGCTCGCGCCGCCGCTGATAGCGCTATTGATTTCTCCAGACGGGCTTGGCCCAACTGCGGTGAAGTTGCCGCCCGTAGACATTTGCGCGCGAAAGTCCTCAACAATCTGCTCAAGATCCGTCGAGGTGCCGATAGGGTTGTTACGTATAACACCAAACTTATAGAGTACATGGACACCTTGGGGTGAGCGAAATGTAAACGCTTTTGGATCGATAATCGAGCGCTCAAACTTTGCGACGAGATCGGCGGTTCGTGGGTAGAGTCTGATGAGCTCGCCGCCAGAATTGATAGTCCGCTCTTGCCCGTTGACATAATACCGTAATGTAGTGACGGTGTATCTTTCCCCGTCTTGTCCATAGTCACCGTCTTTGAGTAGGCCCTCGCGTTTCATGAGTGCGATTTCTCGCTCGGTTGCGCCAGCATTGATAAGGCACTTGATACTCGCCGTCACATCACAGCTGCCGCCCTCAAAGTAGCGGTTTGCAAATATTCGTGCAGTACGCAAGTGGTAACTTTCTCGCAAAAACTTGTCGCTCCAGTCGGTGGTCGTCTCTTTGGTGTGTGAAAAAATCTGCTGAGGAGAGTTCATGACACCACTCATAAGTAGAATAACGAGGATACCTCCGATGCCAGCTTGCGCAGTTCGTTTGGCGTTTTTGATCGTGAGGAGTTTACCGGCAACTTTTGCAACTGGTTTTGCAACCGCGGCACCTGCACCAGTGGCAGTTAATGCAGCCTCTGTACCTTTTTCAACACCCGCTTTGACGACCTTATCGGCGACCTGACGGGCTTTCCCTGGTGGTTCTTTCCCGGATTTTTTCGAAAAAGGATTAAAGCTTTTTTTGTAATCTTGCTCTGATGGGTTGCGTTGTTGTTGGTCTTTGTCGTCGGGTTGCATAGACGTTACCTATTCTGGTCGTTACCGTCCTGTTGAGATCTGTACATATTCATCTGCTGTTCATCAGCTTGTGCCTGCTGGGCTTGCTCGAGGGCTGCCTGCTGACGTTCGAGCATAGCGATTTGTTGTGGATTGGTAGTGATGAGGCCCTGCTCTGTCGGACTGGCGATGACCTGGATATGGACGTGGTTTTGACCCGCGAAGAATAGTCCCTGCCCGACCGGAAAGTTACTCAGGCGCTTTTTTTCCTCATCAGTGAGCTTGAACACATCCGTCAATACATCGACCGAGCTCGTCGATTGCTTGAGAAGCAGCTGCATACTTGAGTTGGCTACGATTGCGCGTCCCATCTTGCTGCTCATAAAGTCTTCGACGTCCTGCGTGATTGTTGAAAGCCCGAGATAGTATTTTCGGGCCCTTTTGGCGAGTGAGAACAAGAAGTTTGCGGAATCATCATATTTCATGAGCTGCCACGCCTCATCCACGACCAGCATACGCTTGCGCATATCGGCGCGGACACGGTTCCAGATATGGCTTAGCACAATATACATGGCAACGGGGCGCAGCTCGTCTTCAAGGTCTCGAATATTGAACACCACCATAGTGTTGTTGATGTCGATATTGCTCTGCTGAGAGAATATACCTGCAAATGTACCGGTCGTGTATTTGCGGAGTCGCTGCGCAAGCTGTGGGCCACTGCCGCCCATGTGGAGCATAGTTTCGTAGAGGTCGTTGATGGTTGGCGGCATGGTTGCGTGCGTCAGTGGATCAGACGTAATACCGGCGCGGGCGTACGTGTCGATGAGCGCTTGGTCGAGGTCGGCTTCTTCGCTCGGCGTGAGTCCAGTCATCATCGTTGCACCCTGTGATGTCACGGTCGCACCGCCAAGCATGAGCCGCAGTAGGCCATGAAGCGTGACGAGATTTGCACGCAAGGCATCGTCAGCATCTTCGGTATCGATGACGCGAGGCAGATCAAATGGATTGATACGTATGTCTGAGTTGAGGCTGAGTCGAATGTAACTACCGCCGACCGCTTCGGCGAGTCGCTGGTATTCGTTTTCGGGGTCGATGATGAGAATATCGGCGCCAAGCATCATGGTACGCAGTGCTTCGAGTTTGACAGCGAATGACTTACCGGCACCTGATTTTGCAAATACTACCATGTTGGCGTTTTCTAGTGTAAAGCGGTCAAATATCACAAGGCCATTATTGTGCATATTGATGCCATACAGTATTCCTTGGTCTTGTGTGAGATCGGCACTTGTAAATGGAAAGCTGGTACTAATCGCGCCCGTATCCATGTTGCGACGAATCTGCAAATGATCAATCATTTGAGGGGCAGTACTTTGGAGTCCCTGCTCCTGCTGAAATGAGGCTACTTTAGACATGACGAGCTGTTGACCGAGCATTGTCTCGACCTTGTGTTGGATGAAGTTCATTTCATCGAGGCTATCAGCGTACAGGGTGATATACAGTCCATAACGAAAGAATCGTTCGGCACCGACCTGTAGTTTGTCACGAAGCTCTTCCGCGTCCTGGATGGCCGCTTCGAGTGCCGGGTCACGCACGCGGTTGTGCTCAGCGTTGATTGTCATACTTGCCTCGAGCTGTGTCACCTTCTTGCGTAGGTTGTTGAGGACAATCTGGCTCTCCACTGGGTAGATAAACATACTGACATCGACAACTTCATCGAGGTTGATGATTGAGCTGAGCCAGCCAGTATACACCTGGCGTGGATAGCCATACACATAGAGAGTACGACCATAGCGTGTGCCGATGCGGAAGTAGCCACCTTGGACCTCGAGACTGCTCGGTGCGATGGTGTCTCGGAGTGTGGTGATACCTTTGAGAAACTCCGCTTGGACTTCCTCGATCTCGCGTTGCCGTTGTTTCTCAACGATATCTATTGCACTAGTTTTTTTGCTGAACAACCCCATCAGTGCATCGCCCTATCTAGGTGTGGTTTTGGTGCCTCACCTACGCCTTTTTCGACGTATGTTCCTGTCACATGCTCAAAATCAACCAGTGGTTGTCGAACTGCGGTGTCAGGATTGTAAAAGTTGTAGTACAGATTGGCCAGCTGCTTAGTATCGAGCTGTTTAGCTTGTACGCCGATATGACTGACACCACTTTGTACGAGTGAGACACGGTTTTTTATCTCATCTTTAGCTTTTTGGTACGAGTCCTTGTCAATCTTGATGAGTGTTTGCTTTTGCGGCTTGAACGCACCCGTGACCATATTGCGGCTCATATTGAGCGCGATGTTGATATCTCCGCCAGGATAATACGGCACCACGATATAAAACGACTTATCCATGATGTTGGCTTCATTGGCAAGCATATCGATGAAGTTCATATAGTCATCCATCAGCACGCCGAGCAAGATATTGTCCTGGTCGCGTCGTTGTTTGGATAATTTTTCTAGATATGGACCGATGTCGACACGCTGGGATCGAATAAATATCTGAACCGGAAAATACAGCGAGTTGAGAAATGACTGGTAACTGTATTCGACTGCCTCGCGCTCAGCTTGGCTCATCAGATCAAAGTTGATCGACTGGCAGGCGACGACCGCACGAAAACTACCATCGTTCATGATGACCATACCGTCTCGGACCTCAGATATCAACAGCGCGTTTTGGGTGCTGTTGGGATTACGAACAGGCCGAGTCGTTTCCTTTTCTGGTTGTTTTGCCATACCGATATGTGTGGACCACCCTTAAGTCTTTATGTGATGATAGATTCTACCATGCATGCGCGACAGTGAACGTCAGTGTTGTATTTCGACAACGACTTCGTCTCCCTGATCTTCGAGTCGATGAATTTCGCGCGCGATAGAACTAATCGACATCTGGTTGTTGTTTGCAAGGTCTAGTATATCAGCCCTGACGGGCATTTTGCTAGTGCTTGGAGGTGTGGTCTCCTCTTGGGGTTGCGGAGCCTGCGTTGATTGGGCTGGAGCTGTATGGTCTCGTAGCGCCGGTTGGCTCGGTGTATACGGAGTAGTAGCAGATGCCCGTACGGCTTGTATTTGTCTCGAGGGCTGCATGGGTGGCTCTGATGTGGGTTGGGCGGCGGTCTGGGCAGGCTGTGTCGCAGCACTATGGGCTGCTTCACGGAATTGTTGCTCTGCTTTTTGGCGATGAAGCTCTTCTTGCTCTTCAATGAGGCTGTTGAACTGCAAGCCGACCCCCTGGGACTCGTCCATGATATCTTGTACGGTGCTTGACTCGGCGATGGCAGTATCTTGCAGGTGCCCATAGGCGCTGAGCGTCGTGTAATCTTGTATACCGCGTCGAGACCATCCCTGCGTGTCTATGACTTCTGCGAGCTCTATGAAGCGTTGGCGGGCCTCTTCTGGCGTCAAATCTTTGGTAACCTTCGTCTCTACTTCATGTGGTGCGATGATGGTCACGAGGTTTATTTCGCCCTCAGGCCACCACATTTTGAGCCGTGGTTTTATAAAAAACCGTACTACTGCGGCGAGCCACAGTTCCATCGGCTGGTCTTTGCGTAGCGGCAGCGCAATCGCCAAAAACAGTATCGTCAGCGGCATCGGGATAAGTATCAGTCCGATGAAGACCTGCGCCAGTGCCCACTCGAGTCCGATGGTCATCGCCGCGATTATCAGGTAGATAAACTGACGAAAACTAAACGGACCGATGAGCTTGTCTTCCGCCTCAACATCTTGGGGTACTTTATAAACTGCCATTAGCTTTTAGTATAACAAACATTGGTATTAACGATTGGATCATGCATAATATGGATATTTTAGATAGCTACCTACGGTTGTCGAGTATTGTTTTGAGTAGGGGTCTCACCACTTCTTGCAACATAAATACCGCTTGGTGTGGTTGTTCCTGTTGGAGGTTTAACTGGTGTTGGCGTAGGCGCAGACTTAGGCACTTTATAATCTTTATCAAGATTAGTTTTGTGAACCTGAAGTTGGGTCGGCAGTTGGGTAGCCCCACTTGAGCGCGCTTGTAAAATCGCTCGTGCCGCATCGTCTGAAACTGTGGAGTTGAGTGACTCGTTCTCCAGTATCACCTTTGCGCTTTCCTGTGATATCTGGGAGAAGTTGTCTGCTAAAGTAGCTGCGCTCTGCGAGGCAAGCTGACCTGTTCCTAGCTTAGAAACGGCAGTCGATGTATCGAAATGCCCCTCGGCATTAAAGCCTCCTTTTGCGATATCACCACGTTTACCAACGACATCGCCA
Source organism: uncultured Candidatus Saccharibacteria bacterium (assembly GCA_964538665.1). Taxonomy (GTDB): domain Bacteria; phylum Patescibacteriota; class Saccharimonadia; order Saccharimonadales; family Saccharimonadaceae; genus JAPUDQ01. The sequence continues at coordinate 8,457 of CAZIEB010000008.1, read as the reverse complement.
AATATACCATCGTTGATAAGTCTCGAAGTGGCCTTCTGCATTTCCGGTGATGTACCGCCCGGTGCAGACCGTGAACCTCTTTCAAGCGCAGTTTTTAACATAGCTTGCCCACCAGCTCCACTGACCGATAGCTTTCGGCCAGCCGCTTCTAGTGCCGCAACGCTGTCCGCATCACCATTAGAACGCATTGCCTGTTCAACCTGTTTGGCAATATCTTCAAGTGAAGTCTGATCTTGCTTGTACTGAGCGAGTCTAGATTGAACACGTTCGGTCATAGCCTTATCTTTCTGGGCAGCGGCATATTCGCTATAACGTGTACCGCCAACACCTGAAATACGGTTGGAACCCATACCAATATCGGCTGCTTGCTCTTGAGCCTGCGCCTGTCGGCCAGCTTTTCGCGCATCCAGCGCTTGATTCACAGCTAGTTTTCTTGCTCTTCCTTTAGCCATTCTAGCTCTTGCACCTCGAGTCATCCACCCCAACTGACCTTTGTTGGCTGCCATTTTGTCTGTCAAAGCTGCCGCACCAAACTTGGCATAGGGTGCGGCCGCCTTGCCACCCATCTTGGCACCCTTTTTGCCCAATTTGTAGGCTGCACCAGCAGATCCCATCGCAGCCATTTTACCCGCAAGTCCTCCGGTAACGCTGTCCATTCCCTTGAACAGTTTTGGTATAAAAAACAGCGGCATAGCGATGATAAATAGTTGAAACGACGCCATCATCGCCTGCATTACCTCAGTGGGCAAGCCGGTATCGTTAAACATTTCACCTATATTGATGTCCGCGAGGATGTCGGCGACAAATAACGATCCACCGAATAAGAACATTGCCGCTGGATATATAAGTAGCATCTTTAAGAACATTGACCACCACTTTTGGAAATACTGCTCGGTGTTCGGTAGCACCCAGGCGGCGAATGCCAGTGGCGCCAGCAATACCAGGAATATCAGTATGACGTACCTCATGATCACCAACGCCAGAGTGATGGTAAATGCTATGAATGTGGCAATAAGCATAACAAATATAAAAATTGTAGCCACAAGAAATCCGCCAGCCATTCCTATTTCGATTATATCGAAGAAACATGCTACTTTTTGGCCGACTATGTGCTTGGCTTTACGATCCCCGCACTCCCGCTGTTCCTCGCCCGCGCCACCACTTGTCGAGCCACCACTTACTCCACCACCCTCAACGTTGGCGGACAGGCTCGCCGTAAATTCAAGCATGTTTCGACCCAGCACATTACTTACATCAATTGCGAGGGCACATACATAAAACGACATATTGATGAGTATTGCCCCAGCAATAACACGTGGCAGAATTCGTTTTACCCCATAATTAGATATTCCGATAGAACTTGCTTGAGACATCACAACAACCAAGAATGCTATCGCAAGTATTATATTTGCAAGATTGGTAAATATACCCCACGACTCCCGAAGACCTGAGTTATTAAGAGCTTGAAAATTAAATAAATTACCTAAGAAGTTTGCAATCCCTTTGACCATTTTTGATGCAATGCCGATCAGTGGACAAGTAATATAACCCAATGGACCACCTACGCACACAATCTCCTGATCGCCAGCTGTGGTATTGACATTGGTATCTGCACCAATAAAAAGCAGCGGAGATGCTACAGCCATCGGTGCACTTACTGACGTTGCCCCATCAGAGAAGTGAGTTGTAGGCGGGACTGCGTTAGCTGGAGTTGACCAAAATAATAGTGCGAGAAATAGGCTCGCAAATAATCCAAACAAGAGTGGAATCCGCCGTTTTGAGCGGAGTATAGATGAGTTTACGCGCATAAACATATACATCCATAATGTACACCAATCATGAGCATTTTGCCATCTGTGGTAACATAACGAGAGTAGTAGTTATGCAAAAAGTTCAATATTTGCTACCATGACAGGTATATGGTAAGAAAAATCAAAACAATCATATTCGGTGCAACGCTTGCAATGGGTTTGCTGGTAGCAGTCAGCCCCCAGCCAGTAGAGGCGGCAACTATCCAGTGCGCGGGGCCGGATGGAAAACCTGTTACGATCGAAGTTCCAGAAGGACAAGACTGTCAAGACAGGGGTTTATTGCCTGTACAGTCTGGTAATCCTGCGCAATCCACGGGCGGCGGCGGTACCAGTGGAGAAGATGATTCATGTGGTGTTGATACCGTCATTTTGCAGTGTTCCGGGTATGGTGAAAACCCTATCATCAGAGCGTTTGTCGAGATATTTAACTTCTTTGCCGTAGGAATTGGCATACTGACCGTGATTGGGATAATTCTCGGTGGAATTAAATACATCACAGCAAATGGTAATTCTTCGCAAGCCGAGCAAGGCATCACAATTATTGTCAACGCAGTGATAGGTCTGCTGTTGTTTATCTTCATGTTCTCGTTAATTAACTGGTTGGTACCGGGAGGTTTGTTCTCATGAAAATTAGCTCCATTGGCGTGATGCTAGGCGTCGTGGTTGCGCTAGCTTTGTTTAGTGCACCCTCTGTCCATGCCGGCATCACCGATGATGATCCGGGTACGCAAGGACGGGTCCTCATCGAGCTCGGTCGTAGCGTGTGCGACGGTGACCGAACATGCGAGCAAGCATTTGTCGGCCGAGCCAATCAATGCGCTCAAATATCGGGTAATACTACGGGTGCTGGGGTTGCTGACTGTATTCTATCGTCGCCCGCCCTCGAGCCATACAATCTAGACAGTATGAGGGGGCAAATTATTCAAGGCGTGGAGAGAGCTTTTGCGCTGCAGTCGGAAACTGCAAACGACAACGAGAACATATCCGAATGTAGCAGCACCCTTCTGGGCTTTCCTGCATGGAATAACGGTCTGCAGTGCGATGAATACGGGCCACAAATTACACAACTCAATGACATCTGGATAATCGTGCTCAATATGATTCGATGGCTGCTCGCTGTTGCAGCATATGGGGCTGCAATATTCATCATCTGGGGCGGGTTTAAGTATATGAAGAGCCAAGGTGACCCGAGTGGCATATCAAACGCAAAGACGACTATCACTCAGGCCATCGGCGGGTTATTCATCGCCTTGATATCGACGGCCATCGTATGGTACGTACAAGGTTTGATAAACTAATCATATGAGACTCCCCTACGAACTAGTTGCGGCACTTCAAACCAATGCCATTCCGAAGCCTCGTCTAGATTCGGCGCAGGTTGAGAATATATACAACGGCGTACTTGCAATCGCAGGTATAGTGGCAGTCATCTTTGTGATAGTAGGTGGCATCAAGTACTCTCTCTCATCAGGCAACCCACAAGAGGCATCAAAAGCAAAGGATACCATATTGTATGCAATCATAGGTCTCGTGGTGGTAATGAGCGCATTTGTAATCGTGCGAGTTGTAACGGGGCTAGTGTAGACTAGAAATAGAAGGAGAATTTTACATGAGTAAGTTTCTAATGAACATACCGATTGTAGCCGTGGTAAGCGCTCTAATGGTAGCGGCTTTCTTGAGCGTCCCTGTTGGCGCAGTCAATGTATTCCCGAACGAAGCGTGTAATGGCGACACAACAGGCATTTGCGGCGGCGGCGCAAATAGCGAGCTGACAGCTATTATCGGCGTTGTCATAAGACTTATGATATTTTTTGCCGGTATCATCGCGGTCATCATGATCATTATCGGCGGTATCAAATATGCGACCAGCAATGGTGACTCTAGTTCTATCAGTAGCGCAAAAAATACGATACTCTACGCCGTCATTGGGCTTGCCGTCGCAATCATGTCGTTTGCGATTGTCAACTTTGTACTCGAGCAGTTCCAGGCGGCTGGTAGTGGATCGGAAGATGGAGAGTCTTCACAGCAGCAATCACAGGGCGAAGATGGAGATACCGAAAATTCAACACCACAGTAGCCAAATCTCGCGCGCCCCGGTGTGCCTGTCGCAAACTAAGTTGCATACATCCGCATAATTGGTATACCATTAGTCCTATGAATATATTTACAAAAATCTTACTCGCTGTCGCAGTCTGTGCGTTCGGTATCGCTGCCGTGCCGCTCGCTGCGTCGGCAACCGACAGTAGCTTGCTTTATCTTGCAAGTACTGCCGAACAAGCAAAAGAAGGAGTAAGCGCTGTCGGAGGTGACGACAACACTATCACTCTCCCAGAGTTTCTCCGCTCGGTTATTAACATACTGCTCTACCTCATCGGTGTCATCGCGGTCATCATGATCATCATCGGAGGTCTCAAATACGTGACGAGTAACGGCGACTCAACCTCTATTAGCAGTGCAAAAAACACGATTCTGTATGCGGTCATCGGCGTCGTCGTCGCAATCCTGGCATTTGCGATCGTCAACTGGATTGTCGACAATATTGCCGCGACTTGATAGGTTAGCCCTATACATAAGCGTTATATTTTGATATAACTAGGTACATAAACAGTTTATAGGTCAAAAAGGAGACACTATGACAAAAACCATCACAAAAATTATGAGAGGACTGCTACTTGTGCCAGTTGCTGCACTGCTGCTTGGTTTTGTGGTATCCCCTGTCGATACTGTGAGCGCACAGTTTGACCAGGGTATCCGCGAAGGTTCAGCCAGCGCCCAAGGACGCGATCAGCCAACAGAGCTATTCGGTGAAAGCGGTGTCTTCAAGACAGTCACAAACATCTTGCTCTACATCGTCGGTGCGGTATCAGTGATCATGCTTATCATCGGCGGTATCCGCTACGTGGTATCAGGTGGTGACCAATCAGCTGTCACCAGCGCAAAAAACACGATCCTGTATGCGATCGTCGGTATCGTTGTCGCGATTCTTGCCTTTGCTGCCGTCAACTTCGTCGTCACAAACCTCTCGGCGCAGTAGACTACACTCGTACATCAAAAAATCGCTCCCATACACGGGAGCGATTTAGTTTGCGGCTAGTGTCGATTACATAATTTCGATCTTGCGAGCCTGCTCTTGCTTGACCTTGGTAAAGCCAATCGTCAGAACACCATCTTTGAGCACGGCTTCTACCTCGTCTTCTTTGACCTGTACTGGCAATGCCAACGTGCGGCTAAATTCGCCCCAGTAGCATTCCTGGACGTGCCAGTGGGTCGCGACAGAGTCATCACCACTTGAGAGCGTCCCGCTAATCGTTAAGATGCCATCAGAAATACTGACATCGAGGTCTGATTTGTTGACGCCGGCTGTACGAGCTTTGACGACCAATCGTTCGTCAGTCTCGTAGACATCGACTGCCAACTGCCCTGGCAAATCTTCCTGTTCGTTTTCATCCCATGTGTCGTCAGCTGGTTGGCTGGCGGGTTGATCGTTCGTCACCACTGGATCTTCGTCTGTCAGAAACGCAGCAGCGAGCTCGTCTTCCATCAAAAGATCGTCGTTTTGTTTATGTCCTCGCACCATATATCCTCCACTTCGATAGATTCCAATAAACTGTCCCACTAAGTATATCCGAAATTGTCAATATTCTGCAATAATAGGACCTAGTGAAACGTAAAAACTACAATGATTGATAGGCTTTTAGGCCTCATTGCACCACATATCTGTTGCTCTTGCGGTGTTAAAAACGCAATTTTGTGCCAAAGTTGTAGATTTGACATCATTGATGAGCCTTTTTTGCAGTGTGTGGAGTGCCTACAGCCAACCCCTGGGAGCAATATCTGCAGCGGGTGTCGAGCTGGGCTTCGTGCGCAGATGTGCTGGGTTGTCTCTCAGCGTACGGGCGGCTTAAAGAAGTTGATCGACCTCTATAAATTCGACCATGTGCATGAGGCCGCCGACAGACTCGCAGAATTGCTCGATGCACGTATCGCGGAGCTTCCCCTCGATACTATCGTGACGTATGTACCAGATATCGCCAACCATCGTCGTCAGCGCGGCCACGATCACATGCAGCTCGTTGCTACGCGATTTGCGGCTCGACGTGGATTGCAGGTCGTCCCACTGCTCTCTCGAGCAACTCAGCGGTCGCAAAGAGGCCTCAAACGGGTCGATAGACTCAAAAACCAGCAAGATGCATTTCGTGTAGACGCTTCTCCCGATCCTGAGACGCCGGTACTTCTCATAGACGATATCTACACGACTGGAGCGACCCTACGTGCTGGTGTAGATGCTCTCCAAGCTGCCGGCTCCGCGACTGTCTACGCCGCTATCATCGCCCGTCAACCTCTCGACCATTCTCACGACCTCTGATAAAATATAATGTCGAGATGGGGCGCCACGACGGTAGCCACTAACCTTTCACGGGATGTCGCTATCACGTCTCGCCCCATCTCTTTATCTGGAGAGGTGGCCGAGTGGTTTAAGGCGGCAGTCTTGAAAACTGTTGTATCGGCAACGGTACCGCGAGTTCGAATCTCGCCCTCTCCGCCACGCGTGTTACAATAAATCAGCCCAGCGTGTCGAAGTGACACGGAGGAGTACCCAAGTGGCTGAAGGGGCGGCTTTGCTAAAGCTGTAGGGGGGAGCAATCTCCCGCGAGAGTTCGAATCTCTCCTCCTCCGCCAAGATTAAAAAATGACCCATCGCGGTCATTTTTTAATCTTGATGTGGTGAGATTTGAACTCTCGCGAAACCAGCAAAGCTGGTTGGCGAGAAGTTCGGTGCAGCGAATGAAACGAAAAAGTGTTTACATTTTTTCGTAAATGAGCGGAAGAGTCCGCCAACTGGCGGACGATATCTCTCCTCCTAAAACTTAGTCAAAAACCACAGCTATTTTATCGTCAATTCGCTAGTGCTATACTAAATACATTATGGATCCACGCATGCCGCAAGAATCGCCGCAACCGCCTCAGGCACCTCAAGTCACCCCGCCGCCAGCCGAACAACCCGTTCCACAAGCGCCTGCGGCTGTGCCACAACCTACTGAGCCCGTGTTGCCACCCGCGGCTCCATCACTTGTTGAGAGCCCGCCTCAGCTTCCAGTTGAGCCAAGCACTCCTGAGTCTGCGCCATTAGATACCCCTGAAGCGCAGGAGAACCACAATCAATCAGTTGATGATCAGCCCGAAGCCGTGCCTCAGGCGTCTGAGACGCCCCAACCCTCAGATGAGCAGCTCCAAACACCCGCGCAGCCGCCAAAAGAGCTGCCGACACTACAGTGGGAGGCATCAGAGTCGGTGCACTATGACAAATCACCCGCGTGGTATGTTGGTCTCTCCGTCGTCGCAGTCCTTGCGGCAATTGTAGCTGTATTTTTGCTAGATCTGTGGTCGTTTGCGGTACTTATCATTGTGATGGCAGTATCGGTCATGCTCCTAAGCTCCAAACCGCCTCGACAGCTCCAATACCGCCTCGACACCGCCGGACTGAGCGTACAAGAAAAACAATACCCTCTCGAGGGCTTCCGAGCATTTGCGGTCGTACAAGAGGGCTCAATGTTTTATATCAAAATGATTCCGCTCAAACGATTTATGCCACCGCTAGAGATCTTTTTCCCGACCGAATATGGCGATGATATCATCGCCATCCTGGGCTCGCGTATACCGATGCAGACCTACAAACGCGATTTGCTCGACGCGATGACCCGCCGCCTGCGTTTTTAGTCGTTGTACTATCTCGAATATCTTGGTATAATTACCCCTGTTGTTTTGCTATGCACCCGTAGCTCAGCTGGATAGAGCGTCTGTTTGCGGTACAGGAGGTCACACGTTCGAATCGTGTCGGGTGTACCATAGAAAAAAGATCCCTTTTCGGGGTCTTTTTTCTATGGTTTTCCTCGTCCCGCTACGACGTGTGGCGCGATGGCGTAGCCAGCGCAAGTCACACGTTCGGTGTAGCGAACAAAGGAACGCGAAAGCTTGCTTTCGACCCTTTGCGAGCGGAAGAGTCCGCCTGTAGGCGGACGCTATCGTGTCGGGTTTCTACCGATTGCAACACCCCCTACAACTCCTTCCGCAAGTTCTCAAACTCAGCCTGCAAGGTGCGCGTGCTGTCGATAGTCTCGGATATAAGCGCGCTTGGTTTGCCACGCAAGATATCTTTGCCAATCAGTGCAAATTTTGCAGGCAGAGGCAACTTGAGCGCAGCCAATACACCGAAGATTTTGCCTGCAAATCCATCGATGGCGTTTTTTTGGCTCCGCGTCAGTCTGTGAGGATATAGTCGTCGAGTTGCAATCCATAGTAGCAACCCAAGCCCTGCAGCTAGCAAAACAAGCGGGATGAATGGTATGAGCAGCAACCACCACCACTGGCTCAGGGTTGCTGCGAGGGTTGCGATGAGCGTAAATATCACCAAAGCTATCAAGCCGACGCCAATGGCCGCAATCAGCATCAGTCGCCGCATGAAACGTGCCGTGACTGCTCGCAGTGCTGTCGCTGTTGTTTTCATGTGTCTATCCTATCCCTGTTTGCTACAATAGGTCTGTTAGCTACATCACGTCTGAGGCATCGTGGAGAGGTGCAAGAGTGGTTGAATTGGCCGCTCTCGAAAAGCGGTGAGCCGCAAGGTTCCGAGGGTTCGAATCCCTCC
>CAZIEB010000007.1:17053-29545 GCA_964538665.1 uncultured Candidatus Saccharibacteria bacterium | reverse complement strand
GGTCTCACCGTTTGCGCTCGGAGCGCATCAAGCATGCGCTCGATCACTTTGGCCTCATTGAAGGCCGGTACGATCACTGCGCATCGCTGTTTCAAGAGACCATCTCCATCCTGAGTAACCGACCTTCTACGGTGCGTCGCCCCTGCCATTCATTCACCGTCAATTCTATCCACACCGCCACTTTATCGCCGATCTCGGCCGTAAACTCATCCGACTTGTGAAACGCAATCGTTTGCAAGGTGCCTCCTTGTAAATCAAGCAAGGTATATTTGACGTGCTGCCCATGATCGCCCATCGTACGCCGACCGATGACTTCGACCGGCTCTACACGAAAAATTGGTGCAGGATTGCCGTTCCCGTATGGCTCCAGCTTTGCGATATCACTGATCAACTGCTCATGCAAATTGCCAAAACCTTCCAGTGTTACGTCGGCATTTGGTAGCAAGTACCGCAGCTGATCACCAAGCTTGAGTGACTTGTGGTATGTCGTCATAGCTTGTCGCCACACATCTATTTTGTCGCTTTTGAGGGTGACTCCGGCCGCAAGCGTGTGCCCGCCCCCCTTGATAAGGTGTGTGTCTGTCGCACGGATCGCTGCCACCGCCGAAAAATCCCCGTAGCTTCGAGCCGAACCCTTGGCCATGCCATCGGGCAGTTCCTGCAGCACAAATGTAGGCTTGCGATACTTTTCAAGTAATTTCGCCGCCACTATGCCGATAATTCCGTGGCTCCACGACGGATCGCTCACGATAAGTACTGGATCGTGTTGGCGCTCAGCGTATTTTTCTATCGCATGCTGAAATATGCGGTCTTGTTCGGCGCGTCGCTCAAGATTCATCGCCTCGAGCCGCTCGGCGATTGCCAGCGCTTCACCCGAATCAGTCGCAGTCAAGAGATCTAAGCTCAATTGCGCCGTCTCGAGTCGACCTGCGGCGTTGAGCCGAGGTCCCAGCCCAAATCCCAAACTTCTGGCGGTAAGCTCGGTTGGTTTGATGCGCGCAACCGCCATCAATGCTCTCAGACCGGGCCGTCGAGTTTTGCGTAACACCTCTAGCCCCCATCGTACGTTGGCTCGATTTTCATCTCGCAGCTGCACCACATCACAGACCGTTCCGAGTGCGACGAGATCCAGCAGCCACTTTTCTTGGCCCTGCTCGAGACCAGGAAGTTGTGTTTGCAGTGCCTGGACCAATTTGAACGCGACACCGACACCAGCGAGATCGACGAAGGGGTAGAGTTTCGATGTTCGATGTTCGATGTTCGATACTTGTTGTAAGTTGCGGCTTTCAGGGATCGAGAATTGAGAATCAAGAATCATATTTTGGTACGCTTCTGGCAATTCCGCCAGCAGTCTTTTGGGATTGACCACCGCCACCGCCTCCGGCATGGTATCCGCCACACTGTGATGGTCGGTCACAATCACATCTACGCCGAGCTGCTTGGCATGTGCAATTTCATCAAAACTCAAGCTCCCACAATCGACCGTCACAATCAGCTGCGCACCCTGCTCCGCCAATCGCTCGATCGCGTCACTGCTGAGCCCATACCCCTCGACAAATCGATTTGGAATAAACGCCGTCGCCGAAATACCAAACGACGCAAACGCATCTAGTAGCAATGTCGTTGCGGTCAATCCATCGATATCATAGTCGCCGTAGATCGCAACTTTTTCGCCTTTTTTTTGAGCCGCTATGAGACGCTTCACCGCGCTGTCCATATCTGGCAGCAAGAACGCATCGTGTCTATACGCTTCGTATTCCGGACGCAAAAAAGCCTCACGCTCGGCAGGAGACCGATACCCACGAGAAATCAAAATCTCACGAATAATGTGTTCGTGAGATGATGCCATATTTACTCTGCGCTAGATCGTTTTTTGCTTTGGTGATGTTGTTGCGATTTGATCACCACACTCTGAAGCTCTTTAAAGATGACGAAATGCTTGTTGGTGCTATAAATCTTGGTATTGCCCTGCTTTTCTGATGTCAAAAAACCGACTTTTTCAAGTTTTTTCAGCTCACGCTGGATGTTACCTGGATCTTCTTTGATTAGTTTGGCAAGTCCACGGACATGTGTGCGAAAATCAGGATACTTTGCATACACAACTATGATTTTTCGGCGAACACGTGACGTGATAAAAACATCTAGCATATCGTTCTCTACACCCTTATCGTTAGTATTTGTCTGTTGCTAATTATTCTACATTTGTTTGCACGTTTGTACAAGTAGCAATCTCAACAAAATCTGATTTTTTCGTCTCGGCAGACTCTCATCTCCAACTAAACACGGCATCATTTATCATCGACACGATCTCAGAATGCTCAGGAATACTATTGTCCTCATAGTAATGATTGACGCCCAAAAAGTTGTCTGTCACTCCGAGCACATGCAGCTCGTCACCGAGCAAATGCATCCTATCGACCGCAGAAACTGACGAGATTGGTGAAGCCAGTATCAGCTTCTTGATCCGTATCGGCCGCAAGAAATCCGCCACGGCATCGAGACTGGCGCCATTTGATAGCGCATCAGCGACCACGATGACATTATGCCCATACACCATGCGTTCGTCGGCGATGCCTCCCTCGCTCAATATGCGGTTGATACCCGAGACAGTTGTCCGTTTTTGATCCTCGAGATAGCCATGAAATTCGGTGTAATATTCCTCGATTTCTCCGACCGAAAACATCCCGTTGTAGCGAAAGCGGCCGGTCTGGTTCATCGTGCCAAACATCGTTCCCTCTCCGGGGACTTCAATCTCTTTGACGAGCATCATCGTCAGTACAGCATGCAAACTTGCGGCAATCTGCTGACCAACCAAGACCGCACCATCACTAAGACAAAGCACCACACAGTCCTCGTAGCGATAGTCCATCAGCTCAAGAGCAAGTCGGTAGCCAGCCTCGGCGCGTGATTGAAAATACATATCCTTAGTATAGCTAGATTCTCATCGATACAAAACCGCATTTTCTCTTTTTTGCCTTCAACCCATACAATAAGTCTATGTACTATTACGAGGTGGTGCCACTCAAAATTGTCCACGCATCAGATAGCGTGCTGACGTATGCGTCGTCCGTTGAATATCCTATCGGTTCTCTCGTCAGCGTGCCGGTTGGTAAGACTAGCGTTGCGGGAATACTCGTCAAACAGGTGTCAAAACCTTCGTTCGAATGCAAAGAGATACAAAAACAGCTAGAACTAGCTCCTATTCCTAGCCGCTTGCAACAGCTCGCCTCGTGGCTGAGCGAATATTATATGACCCACCCTGTCCACGTCTGGCAAACCATCCTGCCGCGCGGCGTCGGCAAAACGCGCCGTGCATCGCACCAAAACGCTTCCCACCCCAGTCGGAAGCGAACACAAATTGTGCTCAATACATCTCAAACAACAGCTATCGAGAGCATTATGAGTCAACCGAGTGGCACCACGCTCCTCCACGGCGTCACCGGCTCCGGCAAGACGCAGATTTATATCGAAACCGCCAAGCAAACCATTGCCGAAGGAAAATCCGTCATCATCTTGGTGCCAGAAATTGCACTCACTTCACAATTGATAGCAGAGTTCACCCCACACTTCCCTGATCTCAAAGTCACGCACTCGACAATGACAGAATCGATCCGCCACCAGACATGGCAACAGCTCCTTAGCGCTACGACGCCCCAAGTTGTGATAGGCCCTCGATCGGCGTTATTTAGCCCGACGCCAAACCTTGGTCTCGTTGTTATCGACGAGTGTCACGAGCCGACATTCAAACAAGAGCAGTCTCCTCGGTATTCTGCGCTGCGAGCCGCCGCAATGCTGGCACGCTTTGCTGATGCACGATTGGTACTCGGCAGTGCAACCCCGGCTGTCACGGATTATTACCTCGCCTCCCAGACAGGCGCGTCAATTTTGCGACTACCGGTGCCCGCCCGCGCCAATACAGTCGCACCGACCGTGCAGCTCGTCGATATGACAAAGAAGCTGCATTTTAGCCGCCACAGCTTTTTTTCGAACGACATGCTCAGTGCAATTACCACTACACTCAAACACAAGCATCAAGTACTGTTGTTTCACAATCGTCGCGGTACTGCACCGACTACCCTCTGCGAAAACTGCGGATGGAACGCTCTTTGCACCCGATGTTTTGTGCCACTGACGCTCCATGCCGATGCGTTTACATTGCGTTGTCACATCTGTGCGGCGCACGAAAAAGTCCCTACATCCTGCCCCCAATGCGGCGAAGCACATATCATTCACAAAGGCATCGGCACCAAGCTCATCCATCAAGAAATTTCAAAGTTATTTCCTCAAGCTGTGGTAGCAAGATTTGACGGTGATTCCGATGCGCTCGAAACACTCGAGCAACAATACCAAGCATTATACGATGGTGATATTGACATCATTGTCGGCACCCAGGTCGTTGCCAAGGGCCTTGATCTGCCACACTTGCGCATGGTCGGTGTCGTGCAAGCTGACGCCGGGCTGGCGCTTCCTGACTACATGTCGAGCGAACGGACGTTTCAGCTCCTCGCCCAGGTCAGTGGTCGTGTCGGTCGCAACGAACACCCCAGCACCGTCGTCGTCCAAAGCTACCAGCCAGCCCACCCAGCCGTCACTGCCGGTATCACGAGCGATTATCAGTTGTTTTACGACATGACCATCGAAGAGCGAAAACGGGCCAACTTCCCTCCTTTTACTCATTTGCTCAAACTCATTTGTATTTACAAGTCCGAAGACGCTGCTATTCGAAACGCTCAAGCCTATGCGCGGACGATTCGACAACAAGCACCATCGCGTGTCGAAGTCCTCGGCCCAACGCCCGCCTTTTATGAACGTGTCCGCGACACTTATCGCTGGCAGCTCGTCGTCAAAAGCCCCATCCGCACCGACCTCACCGACATAGTCCAAAAACTGCCAGCAACGCACTGGCAGTTCGAGCTCGATCCGGGAAGTTTACTCTAACTATTAGTCTTCAGCAAGCACTTCTTCCTACGAAGAAGCAAGTAGTTCCTTTTACCTTGACGCAAAATGAACCGAAAAGCTCAAGTCAATGTCCTTCTGAACCTTACTCATCTGTTGTCATACGACACAACAGCCTGCGGAGCATCCGCCTACCGGCTGACGACAAGTCCTCGTCTATTTGTTGTGTGTATGACAAACATCTGAATCAGGTCAGGGATAACTGACGGTTAACTGCAGCAGCTACATCTGTAGCTGGGGTCTGGGCATCTGCAGGCCCCCAAGATGAAGTGGATTTCGTTTCTGATTTGATCGAGTATTCTAAAGCGAAGCGGCCACGCAGATCAAGTCATGAACTGAGAGACAGTCCTTCATGGCGGGCTGAAGCCGCCCAGGAGTTTTTGCCCCACTTTTACGGCTAAAAGTGGGAGGGACAAGCCCGCCTATCGGCGGGCGGCCCTTAAACCATAACTATGTCTGAAAAACGATAATTGAAAAATCAATGTGAACTCGTCCGCCTACTGGCGGATGGGAATTGTGAAATGTTACATGCTTGCACTCATCCTAAACTCCAAATTCCAACATCGAACATCTAATCTTCAATCTGTTATAATATTGAGTAACTATGGCATCAAAAAACGACATCATCACCCTACCCCATGCTGATTTGCGCAAAAAATCTACTCGCGTGCACGTCATCACCGACGAGACTCGTGCGCTTGTGCAAGATATGATTGATGCATCTCTGGACTGGGAGAACAGCCGCCCGCACGAAGTCGCCGTCGCACTCGCTGCAGTGCAGATCGATCGACTCGAGCGAGTTGTCATCGTCCGCGCAGATTTTGACGACCGCGACAACCACGAGTTTGTCGCCCTTATCAACCCCGAGGTTGTCAAAACAGAGGGAGAACCAGTCGTCGAACACGAAGGGTGTCTGAGCGTCCTCGATATCTACGGACTCGTCCCACGCTACCCAAAAGTACGGGTCAAAGCTCTCGGGCTCGACGGTCAGGAAGTCCGCATCAAGGCCGAAGGTTTCCTCGCCCGCGTCTTGCAGCACGAGATCGACCACACCAATGGCCTGACATTTGTCGACCATATCGATGAGCAGCAAGATAGTTTCTACGTCCTCAATACTGAAGGTGAATTGGAGCAAATCGCGTATGAGCACGTCGTCTCGCGTGGTATTTTTCGGCAATGAACGCCTCGTCAGCGGCCTTGCTGAGAGCAAAACACCGATACTGAGGGGTCTTATCGAACATGGCTACGATGTCGCCGCGGTCGTCGTCAATCATACCGACGCACAGTCACGTAGCGCTCGCCCTCTCGAGGTAGCAGCACTCGCCGCCGAACACAATATTCCCGTACTCTCGCCTGCAAAAACGATCGATATACTCGATCAGCTCGTCGAGTTTGACGCTGATTGTGCAATTCTGGCCGCCTACGGCCGCATCATACCGCAGAGAGTACTGGATGTATTCAGCCCGATAGGAATCATCAATATCCACCCGTCACTACTCCCACGGCACCGCGGGTCTACGCCAATTGAGTCGACCATCATTCATGGCGATAGTCATGCGGGTGTCAGCATCATGCAGCTCACTGCTGGCATGGATGAAGGACCAGTGTACGCACAACGTTCGTTAGAGCTTGACGGCACCGAGTCTAAGTTTGAGCTACACGACCAGCTGACAACGAGTGCTGCCGACCTACTTTTTGAGCTCTTGCCTGGTATCCTCGACGGCTCTATCCAGCCAAAACCTCAATCAAATAATGGTGTATCGTATACAACAATGATTTCTAAGCAAGACGGTAACTTGGGCCCTGCGACAGATACCGCCGCGCAGCTAGAGCGAAAGATTCGTGCCTACCAAGGTTTTCCAAAACCAAAAATCACTATTCGAGATAGTGTTGTAATTGTGACTGCGGCAACAGTTGCCCCACAGACCGACGACAATGGCCTTTTTGTGGCATGTCGTGATCAGACATACCTCCGCATCGACGAACTCATCGCCCCCAATGGCAAAAAGATGAGTGGCGACGCCTACCTACGCGGCCTGCGATGAGTCTGAGTTTGGTTGGGTACCGAGTATCGTATCAGCGTTTGCACTGATCTCTTTTTTGAGTGCGTCGAGCTGGCTCGCGACCACATCGCGATAATCCGGACGATTCATTTCAAGCCACTTGAGTGAACCGTATTCACACAAAACAGCGAGTTCTGGTGTGCCCTGTGGTGCGCTGTGCGACAATTGAACAAAATCTTGACGCGATGCATAGTCGGGCAGGTATTTTGTAAACCACCCCCGTACTTTGTCTTCGTTTTGATCGACAAATGCCTCAAATTCACCCATTTGTTGTTCGTTGAGACCTTCGGATAGCTTGGTACCGACACGCAACTCAAGCTCTTCATAGATGTGCTGCAAAAACGCTTGTTTTTGATCGTCTGGCAATCCCGCCAGCCCTACGTCGTTCAAAAAATTGTCATCGAGTTGAAACATATGGATTCTCGTTTATCGTTTCTATGTCTTTATTATACTACGCCGCTAGCCCGAACCGTGTTTGTTCATAAGCTATTAACGTATTTACCACTTTCGCCGGAACATAGCTGTTTCCCGGAATTGGATTAAATTTCCATTCTCCGCCAGTAAGCGAGAAATTCTGAGTTATCACAGGCACATCCGTACCGGGATAATAAATATCTTTTATGTCTGCTGCCACATACTTCATTGCGTTTTGCGCATCGTGATCAAGATTAATCTTCTCAATTGCCTCATTGGTATTGAGTTTTAGCAAATCTGAAAACTCATGAATTTGTGTCGCCAAACTTGTACGTTCTAAGTACGTAAGATGGTCTTCTGCTGCTTCGGCCACGCCGTGCAGTTCTTTGTAGTCAACTGCATTTTCACCGATACCAACCGTATGTTGCTCTGTATTTATGACTGCCGCCGAATCATCCAATTTGCCATTATCTGCATAATCCATGAAGGTTTCGATTCCGGCAGTATCCATAGTACCGTTTTCTGGTAAGTTCAGACCGGCGTAACCATCGGGGCCATTGGCATATGCTACTCCATCTTGGACGAGTTGGTCTTGTATTGCCGTCACGTCGTTCAGAGATGGCGACTCCACGCCCGCATCTTGAAGCGAACGTAATATGCCTTCGCCTGGTTTTACTTTTTCAAGTGCTGCTGGTATATTTTCGACAACTCCTTCGACACCATCTGTTTCGAGGCTGGTACTGAGCCATCCGTGTTCGTTTGCTGTCCCTACAATCAACCGTGACGCTTCGTCAGATAGCTCACCTGGCCGACTGATACCCCAAAGCCCGTCATCCATACGATACGCCTCACCCATCTCCTCCAACTTTGGACCGACTTTTTGAAGTAACTCAGCCTGGTACTCGCTAGACACCCCAAACTCTTTAAACGTCTGGTACCACCCTTCGCCACTTTGAACCGTGGTCCCTGCTTCATGGGCGTCAATATGATCCGCAATGGGATCATGTTGCTGTTCTGGCTCATTTCCCGTATTTTCAGGAGTGTTTGGAGGCGTTCTATCGTGCTCATCAACACCGCCAAAAGGAGGCCCCTCCTCATGGGGACGGTGTACCACACGCTCATCAGCCCCGATAGAAGATTCACTTTCGTTTACACTGAACATCCCTCGCGTTGACAAATTGGCATCTGCGGGATTACGCCAAAATCTTATTCCTTGCCACTCACCGGCTGATGTTGTTGCCCCCACCGTAGCCA
The DNA here is from genome assembly GCA_964538665.1 of uncultured Candidatus Saccharibacteria bacterium. Lineage (GTDB taxonomy): Bacteria > Patescibacteriota > Saccharimonadia > Saccharimonadales > Saccharimonadaceae > JAPUDQ01. The sequence goes on along the minus strand of CAZIEB010000007.1, from coordinate 20,858 downwards.
GTGTAGCTCCGGTTGCAAGAGAGCCTATCGCCCAACCCACTGCTTTTAGCCGTGTCTTATATGCATCTTTTTCTCGTTCATTCGTCTCGCGTACAACATATGCCTTCAGCAAATCTGCCGCTTGCTCATTGTCAAGCATATCTGGATTTTGAAAATCCATTTTAGGTGCATTATGGAGCGTATCACCATACAAACGCGATAAACTCGCCAAATAAACTTTTGTCACTCGTCCAGTAACTATTCCCCCGCCCGCGACCGTAGCTAGTCCAACGCCAAGACCAGCTGCTCCTGCAAGCAACCCGCCTCCCGCTAGTACAGCACCGCTACCGACGCCTATGCCAACTTTTTTCCATATTGACTGGCGCGAATACCATTCAAGCACCTTGGCGCGTTTGCCGCCCTTTGCTACAAAAAGATTTCGCTCATCATTGACATCCAATTGCATCGTTTCGCTAAACTTGTCAGCTATTTTTTGAAATGCCGTCTTTTTATCATCACCGCTGTCGGTATACTCCTGGATCTTCTCGAGCCCAATGGCACGCAAAGCATCAGCATAATCATTGGTCGCTCGATCCAAGGCTTCTTTGGCAGCTTTTCGCTCGTTAAAGCGGTACAAAGGCAACCCAATAAGTGTGACATAGGCTTCCTGTTTTGCTCTGCTCAACTCGTTTATTCGGTCGCGTAGCTCTGCGGAATTTTCAGGTAAGACTGCAATGGGTGCCTCTTCTGGCGCAGACGTTTCGTCATTCGAACCCTCTAGGTGACTTGACTCGGTCGTAGTGGCATCTTCAAGTTGGTTCGAATCCGCATCCTTTTGTGCTGATTTGGTCTCATATGCCGATAAGTCAATTGGCGGAATTACATCAGGGGCTTCAGCAGGGTCTGATGTACCAGTAGATACCTCAGGGGTATCGTGAGAGCCAGTATGATCTGATAAATCAATCGGCGGTATTGTCTGGTCTGGATTAATCTCTTCAGATGAATCTGTATTATTTGATCCAGATTCATGACTATTAGCTCTATCCGCTTTTGGTTTACGAGTATTTGTAGTGCTTTGCTTTTTTTGCGTAGCCCTGTCTACATATGTGTCAACTTTTGCATCGTATTTATCAGGCGGCATTAGTAATAATGATTTCAATCGCCTGACGTCATCTCTTATGCGTTTCTCTCTAGCATCATCAAGTCCGCCGGATTTATTTGTAGCTGCCGCCACCCCTATTGCGTGTTGATACGCAGCATCCACCATAGCATCTATCTGTTTCTTACGCTCCGCACTGCTTAGATTCCTAAGATTTTCTCTAGATTTATCGATGTCCTGGACCATGATTTTTATCTGACCGACTCTCACTGCTAGTATGTCATCTCGGCCCAAAGAGTCCGTGCTCTCTACCGGATTTACTGGCGCTTCATTTTCTTGCGTCGTCTCTGTAGCCCCGCCAAAAAGCTTTCTTTGAGCTTCCTCAAATGAAAGTCGCCTTTCTGCACCAACTTCAGGAGATACTGGATTAGACTCAGGGTTTTGATTCATTTCTGGCATTATATCACTTTTTTATTTTTAAGTCAAGCTCTTATGCCTTCCTTCCTGCATATAGTATACACAAAAATACCCCCGAACAATATCGGGGGTATTTTTTAGTAGGCGCATACAAGCCGCCTCTTACTCTTTGCGGAGTGCGAGAGGAAAGCGGTCAATCTTTTCTCAAGTAGCGGCTAGCGGTTCAAAGCGCTCGAAAGAGCATTTCGTGACCGTATATAGCTACTGATACCAAGACCAAGCGCGCTTGACCCAAAGAGCCCGCCCAGGATAGCCCCGGGACCAGTTGATGGCAATACTTGTGGAGCTTGTTCGGCTTCACACTTGCTCATGTCTCGCGTGTGAACGGCATCTTTAAACTCGTTCTTGTTGATTGTAACGATAGTCTTTGTCGTGTAATCACAGACTTTTTCTTTACAGTCATCGAGGGTGCGAGAATGCTTCGATGCGTCGAAATCTTTTTCGTTGATTTCGCGGATGTTCCAGGTCTTCAGATCACATACTTTGATCTTGGCTGGAACTTCTTCACACTTTTTGGTAACCGTAACGACAGCGTCGTCAGATTTTGTTTCTGAGCCGCTCGTTACTTTAGCGATGTTCTTTAGGGTGTTTGTACCGCACTCTGTTAAGTCGCTGTTATTTGCAACTTTTGCGTCAAAAACAACAAAGCTTGTCGCACCACCAGAGTGTGCACCAATATTAATGCCTGCTCCAGTTATGTTATCCGACATCTCCTTTCCGTTAGGAAATAGATTGTTGTACAGTTTCGTTGTACCATTTACGTACGATACCCCTGTTGGGAGCTGATCTTTCACAACAACATCTTTTTGCTCAGCGCCAGAAGTGTTGGTGTATTTGATCCGATACTGAACAATGTCGCCTGCGTTTACTGCGACAGTTTCGTTCCATGTGGTTGTACCACTTTTGCGTACTGTTTTGGCTACTTCAAATCCAGAAGTAGGAGCAAACTGCGGCTTGACTTTGTATTCTACATAGCTAAGGTATTGGAAACAGCCAGGGATGATACCATCGCCTGCTTTGTTGTATCCAAGTACGGCGCCTGCAGAGGTTACAATGCTGTCAGGAAGCGGTTGACCGTTCCCACCAGCTGCATAACCGTTGTTGTAGATCCGGGCGCTTCCGGGCACAAATGCAAGATTAAAATCTTGTGAGCCCGTAAACGTGACGTCGTCCCATACTTTTGCTGGTTTCGCGTTGTCAGCAGATACAAAGTTGCTAACAGTTACACTTTTACCAGTAGTTGTAGGAACCGACGCTGATGCACGGGTGTTGATAGCGTTCAAATTAAGGTTGTCTGCAGCATTGTTGTGCACAACCATCCGGACAATATATTCTTTTCCGGGAGTTACTTGTACGTTATCTGTCCATGCACTAGGTGCTGTTGCTGTTGTGTCTTTAGCGCGTGAGAAATTACGCTCATCGCCATCGATCGGGTTGTTTGTTATAGAGTTAAAAGTTACGTGAGGCGCAGGGTTTTCGACCGTGAATGTATCACGACCAGGGCCCCATGCAAATGTCACCGCAGTACCTACGGTAGCGAGCAGCATAGCTGCAACAATACCGAAGTGTTTTGGGACATAACGTAACTTAGTGAGTAGACGCTTCATAAGAAGATCTCCTTTGGTTACATAATTATAGGTAACCCTATTCCGGTATATTCCGAATATAGGGATGATTTACAAAAATGAACTTAATCAGTTTCGTTATAGAACTCTTTGGGTCGACTTGTTAACGTACCTCACATCATACGTGGGCTTGTTACATTCGGTATGCACTGTGTCAAATCATGTCGTCTCATATGTGTTGTTGCCTGAGCAACGCTCTACCTCTAAAAAAGAGGGAACGTTGCTCTAGGCGCTGTGTGATAAGCGTAGCCCGGGGGTGGCACCCCGCTTCATTGACCGAGGTCGCTGAAGCGGGGTGCTTCCGGTTATCCGCAGATGTCAGGATCGCACGTAGGCTCCCCTGACGGGACAGGAACCGACGCGGGCGGCGGTTCCGGGGCGGGCGCAGGCGCGGGGGCCGGCGGTGGTGCTGGCGGGCTGTACTCCGCCGGTGGTAGCCCACCACCGGGGGCCGAAGGAGGATCGGTCACAGGGGGAGCGGGCTCCCACTGATCGGATGGGCCATTCCCGTTTTCGGCGGGATGGTCGGTTGTCACCTTCGGGTTGGGGGTGACCGGGGGCTCCGTGGTCGGGGTGACCGGGGGCTCCGTGGTCGGGGTGACCGGGGGCTCCGTGGTCGGGGTGA
>CAZIEB010000007.1:0-16953 GCA_964538665.1 uncultured Candidatus Saccharibacteria bacterium | reverse complement strand
GGCTCCGTGGTCGGGGTGACCGGGGGCTCCGTGGTCGGGGTGACCGGGGGCTCCGGGGGCGTAGTGACCTTCCTGACTGGGGTAGCGTCAGGTGTGCGGTCCATCCCGGGGCTAGGCGCCGGAATCTCCACCATCTCTGGTGCCTGTTCCACCTTCCAGTACGGCTGGAGACCGCAAGCAAGACGGAATTTATGGCGAGCGATTTTCAGGACGTGGAAGCCAAAAGGACGGTCGGTCGTGAGCTTGGCGACGTTCGGGAAGCCCGAGTCGTCGACCGGTGCCCACTGAGAGGCGTAGGTGTCTGCCGGAAGCAGCTCCACCGTCACCTCGCCCTTGTCCATCTCCTCCTCGATGATGAGGCTGATGGTGGCGTTCGCCTTGTCCCACGCATCGTGGTCATCGACGAACTGCTTCGTCTTGGACTCGATGTCGGTGACAGGCCAAAGATCGTACTTGTCCTTGTACGTCTCGTAGAACTCGGCGCCAGTTGTTGCCGTGAGCATCGGGTCGATGCTCAGTCGGTGCTTGAGTTCAGCAACGCCCTGTTCGGCGTTCATGTCCTCCAGCACGACGCCTTCGTTGTCGGGTGCGAGCCCCGTCTTCGGCCCGAAGGCGTTGATGGAGATTTTCTCGACAGCCGGGCGGGCAGCCAAGAACTCGACAACACGGTCGACGGCAGTGCCGTCATCCGCGCTGGGCGCCTCAGTGGCAGTCGGGTTGGCGGTCGGCGTACTGGACGTCGTCGGGCTCGAGGTAGCGGTAGGAGTTGCCTCCCCGTCATCCTCAGCACCCTGCTGGTCCAGGTTTTCGCCGCGGCAAGCCTTAGCCTCTTGGAATCGAGTGGTCGCCAAGAGGCTTTTGCCATCAGCTTGCGCATCCCGGCCAAGAGTCATGAGCGACTTGACGTCGCATAGCTCTTTGGCAGCCCAGGGTGCAACCGCACCCATGACCACCCAGCCGAACAGAGCTGCAGCAGCGAATGCAGCAATCCCTGCGATGTACTTCCTCATGATTTTCTCCTATCCCCCCGCGAACCCGCGGGAGCGGTTTCGGTGCGGGTGGTGGATGCAACAGAGGAGGTCTCGGTCGCGTCTTTGGACGGCAGGAGCAGCGCGACAATTGCCACGAGGGCAGACATCGCCCACACCCACCAAGGTGTGGTTCCTGCTATGAAACCGCGCTGGATCCACGCGATGACGAACATCACCACCCACGTCACCACGAATGCGACAATGGCTCGCAGCCAGTTGACCTTCGCGCTCTCCGTAACTCGCGTCACAGATCGTGCGACTGTGGTGTGTACCACGGTCAGGATGGCCGGAAGCCGGCCATCCTCGTCGCGAGGCATGTTGACCGTCAACGCGGTCATGTCAGCCTCCAGTACGGAGACCCTGTCGACGAGATCGGCGTTATCGCCAACGGTTTCGGCGATCTTGACCTGGAAAGCCTCCAGGTCAGTGAGTCGCGTGGACTCGCCCTCCTCGTTGATGCGCAGGAGAGCGTGCATCCGATCGCGGTGCGTCTCGAGGTCCGAGACACGGCCCTCAAGGGCAGCGACGAGTCGCTTGATGTCCTCGTCGGCCCGCACGGCGGCCTTGTCAGCCTCGTCGACCTTGATGGGGTCGATCTGGTTGACAGGCTTACCGGTGATGTTCTCGTTGAACGCACCGGCCGCCTTGACGGTGGCCTGTCGGGACTGCTCTGCAGCCTCGACGATGTCTTCACGACCCTGACGGGTCGCGAGACGGATGATCTCATCGAGCCCTTCGAGGGCTGCGACGAGATGGGTCCTGGCTTCGATCGCCTTGGCGGCGATTTCTTCCAGGTCGGCCGCTGAGTCGCGGTTGTCTTGACGGGAATCCGCCATGGGAAATCACTCCTTTGTTTCAAAGTGGCGGGGACAGAACGCCCCACTGAGTTGTCAGAGGGGCACCTCTGCTTGCCGCCCATCTGGAGCAGCGCGCTAGCCAACTAATGATAATTAGCTGACGCGCTACTCCAGAAAGAGTGAAACAAATTACTCTACTACTATCACACGTTGCTATGCGAGCAAGTGCTCAAGCACAGCGGGGCGCGAACGTCAGATTTTAAAGATTGCGGCCGTAGAACCAGTAGCGACGCGTCGTGCCACGCTATGCTTGAAATGCACGCATAGACATATGAAATAGCATGATTTGACACACGTTTATAGCTATAAACGTGCTACCGAATTGTAAACGTGCCTCACACCCGTACTGCTGTCGATAACGGTACACCCTTGGAGTCCCACCTCCAGACCTGCCGCAATACGTTGATACTGCTAATCTATCACAAAAACAGAATATTGTCAATATTTAAAACACTATTTCTAGCTTTAGCACAAGCGCTATCCCCTTTCACCCCCCACATTACAAGGTGCCTCCTTGATACAAGGAGGCACCTTGTAAAACTCAAGTCGATTCAGCTATGCGCCATCTGATGCTCGATAGCCTTCAGCAACTCTCTCCTATCAATATAATCATTCATAAATCTGCGGTATGCTGCCCTCTCTTCAACTGTTTCAACAAAATGCTCAGGGTGCAGCCACTCTGCTGATTTCTTGCCTATAAAATATTCAAAACTCGAAAACGGATACGCCTCGTAGTCGCCTCCTGTTATCTCAATAGGATTCAAGTGTACATACCGAGAAATATGCCAATAATACGCTTCATCTGTTATTCTTGAGGCCAAAAAGTGATTCTGGAATACCGCGCCCACTCGAGAGTACTTCTTGTTGAAATACATACTGTACGCTGTCATCACACTTCTCATAAGCCGTTCCAGCCCCTCCGCCTCTTTGAGATATACGACTAAGTGATAATGATTTGGCATCAAACAATACGCGACGAGATCGATATCTTGAGAGTAATTCTTGATATCCCGACCCTGCTTGTCGTGTGCTGGTTGCGCTGATAAATGCCGTTTGAACAGATGTAGCATATACGCATAATCACTATCCTCACGAAATATATCCATCTTCGCGACGCCTCTGTTGTAGACGTGATAATACTCACCTGCTCCATACTGCTTGACGATGTTTCGCGCTGGCATACTATAGACATTCTACTACGATCATACTAACATTACAAGGTGCCTCCTTGATACAAGGAGGCACCTTGTAATGTCAGGGAGGAAGAATTAAAATGATCCGCCCTGTTATGATGTAATTATAACTACTTTGGTGTATAGAGAAGGTTTTTGGCCTAGGGATCGTGAGCGAAGCACCCCCTTCTTGACCAATAATTTAGCGATTTTTCTTAAAGCGTGCGTTTTTTCAGCTCGCGAGTGAAGAATTCTATGCGATCTCCTACTTCGACGAGCAGTTTGCCGGTAGTCTTGAGTTCGAGCCCACACTGTTCGCCTTCGAAGACTTCTTTGGCCTCTTGTTGTTGTCGCTGGACGTGGGTGACTTCGGCTTCGGCAACCTGTTCTTTGTCGCGTACTATACGAACAAGCGATCCGGGCGAAACCTTGCCTTTGGTGACCTCTCCGCCACATATGACACTATCTTTTGTTGTACGAAATACACCAAGAATTTTTAACGCGCCAACCTCTGTTTCTACTACCTCTGGAGCTAACATTTGCTCCATCTCATTGCGAACGTCATCAAGTAGTTCATAGATTACACGGAAGTTACGAATCGAAACCTTGTCACGCATCGCCGTTCGCTTGACTGCAGGCGGCAGCTGGACATTAAATCCATAGATAACCGCGCCTGAAGATGATGCCAATCTTACATCGTTTTCTGAAATATTTCCGACTCCGGAGCGAATAACCCTGACTGTGACCTCCCCTGTCTCGAGTAGCTTAAGGCTATCGACAAGAGATGTGAGCGACCCCTGTACATCGGCTCGAATGATGACTTCGACAACTTGGGTCTCATCTTGCTTTTTCATAAGATTGAGCAGATCCGAACCAGTCACATTGCTGCTGACGGCGTTGTGCTCGAGCTCACTGCGGTGTTTTGCGACCAATTGGCGGCCTTCTTTTTCGTTTTTGACGACAACGAATCGATCACCAAAACTTGGTAATTCTTTAAAACCAGTCACTGTTGCGGGAGTCGATGGACCAGCTTCTTTGAGCGGGCGGCCCGCATAATCAACTAGTGTACGGACGCGACCATGCGCGAGACCTGCGACGACGTGCTGGCCTGCCTTGAGTACGCCGTGCTCAACGAGCATGCTGACCTCTGCGCCTCGTCCCTGCTCCATATGCGCTTCGATGATAAGCCCCTCTGCGGGGATATCTGTCTCCGCCTTGAGCTCTTCCATGTCCGCCACGAGCAAGACGAGATCGAGTAGTTTATCGAGGTTTTGGCCAGTTTTTGCGCTGACTTCCACCATGACCGTATCGCCGCCCCATTCTTCGGGGTTGAGGTTGTGCTCGGTGGCCAGCTGAGTTTTGACGAGCTGAGGATTGGCTGTTTCTTTGTCAATCTTGTTGATTGCAACGACTATCTTTGCATTGGCAGTCTGGGCAAATTTGATAGCCTCAACTGTCTGCGGTTTGACACCGTCATCAGCTGCGACCACGATAATAACTACATCGGTCAACGCTGCACCGTGTTGCCGTAGTGCTGCAAATGCCTCGTGCCCTGGCGTATCGAGCAGTGTAATCGAGCGGTTGTTGCGGATTGTCTGGTACGCGCTAATATGCTGCGTGATGCCACCTGCTTCGCCTTCGACGACTTGGGTATCGAGCAATGCATCGAGCAAGCTCGTTTTTCCATGATCGACATGCCCCATCACCGCAACAATCGGCGGGCGCTCTGAGGCTGCCTCAGTCAACTGCCGCTTGGCGGCTGGTACCGCTTGATCAGCTGCCATCTGTTCGATTTTGACATCGAGCTCAAGCTCATCGACGATAATTTGTGCTGTTTCGACATCAATATGTTGATTGAGCGTCGCCATGATGCCGTTTTTGAATAGTTCTCCAATCAGCGTCGTCGCTGGAAGATCGATTTTTTCTGCGAGTTCCCCGACCGTAATCTGGGCTGGTACGTGTAATACCTTGGTTTCTGCCATGCGTATCTCCTTTCGGGGGGTTATCGTAGAGACAGTTGAGCGGACACGTCAGTATCCGCTCGCAATCACTACGCTTTTTTTGTTGCTTTTGCCTTTTTGAGGCTCAGGCTAATCTTGCGGCTATCTTTGTCAATTTCGAGCACGCTGAAGTTTTTGCGCTCATTGAGCGTGAAAATCTTTTCAGGGTCAGCACCTTCGCCGTCACCCAATTCACTGACGTGGACGAGTGCTTCGACTGCAGGGCTGATCTGGACAAATGCGCCAAATGGCGTGATTCGCGTGACCGTACCTTCGACATCTTGGCCTGGCTTAAACGCGTCAACTTCTTTGAGCCATGGATCTTCTTGGAGCTGCTTCATGCTGAGGCTCAGTCGATCCTTGTCAATCGCGATAATTTTTGCCTCGATCGGATCACCGACTTTGACATAATCCCCAGGGTTGTTGACTCGTTCCCAGCTAATTTCTGAGATGTGGACAAGACCCTCGATACCGCTGACATTTACAAATGCACCAAAGTCTACGACGCCAGTGACGACGCCAGAGACAGTATCGCCAATCTTGAGCTTCTCAAATCGTTCAGCAAGTCCTTCTTTGATAGCTTCTTTTTCGCTAAAAATTAGCTTGTTTGACTTACGATCAGCATCAAGAATACGTACATTGAGCGGCTTGCCTATCAGGCTGTTGAGACGCTGAAGAATTTCATCTTTGTCTGCCCCGCCGACTCGTGGGTAATGCTCTGCAGATAGCTGCGACACGGGAAGAAACCCGCGAACACCTTCGAGTTCGATCAAGAGACCGCCTCGGTTTGCGTCGTATGGTGATACTTCGATTGTTTCACCTGCATCAATGATGCGCTGGAGTTCGTCCCAGCCTCGATCTTTGGCAGCTTTGCGTAGACTCAAAAGGCTATAGCCATTCTCGAGCTCCGTCTCGACAACGCTCGCGGTGACTGACTCACCAGCTTCGAGTGTTTTGCCAAATCCTATCTCTCGGCGTGGCACAATTCCGACCCCTAGTGGGCCCAAATCTACCATCACCTCGTGTTTTTGCACGCTCAAAATAGTCCCATCGACTACTTCTCCTTGCGCGAGTTGTTGGACTGATTCCTGTGCGAGCAAATCGTCCATCGTAATACTTTTTGTCATAATAAAGGTATGACTCCCTTCCTTGTGGTATTTCCTTTTCCTCACCATGAACAATCACATGCGAAAAAAGATTCTTTTCATTGTACCACTGTTAACAGATAGCGTCTAGAGGGAGCGTCGTGAACGTGCGTATGAGGTCGCAGCAAATGCAATCATGCCCAAACTTGCGGCCATCAGCATACTGTTTTCGACTGGACCAGCTGGTGCGACTTGAGTTGGTGTCGGCTGCGCAGGAGGAGTTGTGGCCTCTGACGTCGTAACTGGCTGGTCATTTGTGGGACTTGCGGTTGCTGGTGTATCAGCCGCTGGCGCACGGCCTGCAGGCTCGGTATCCGATGGTGCAGTATCGCCACCATTAGCTGGCGCAGGATCTGCAGCCGGCTGCTCGGCAGGAGCTTGGTCATTGTCTGCTTCGCGCTCCTCGCTCGTCGACGCTGGTTGCTGTTCGTCGCCAGCGCGTGTCTGTAGCCACCACAGGCTTCCTGCGACAGCTCCAAACATTATGAGACCTATGAGTAGGTAGACGATGATATTTCCGCGTTCTGAGTTCATAGTTTGATCCTCACCGCCACCCGTTAGATTTCTTACTTTTGTGATAGTATACCACCTATATTGGACTGTTACAACACGGCGCGAGGATGCTACACTAACACTATGTTAATTGCAGTTGATACTGGCGGTACCAAGACGCTTGTCGCTATGTTCACGCGCAAAGGTGAATTGCGCGAAGAGCGACGTTTTCCCACGCCGCGAGACCACCAAGAATACCTCGAACTCGTCTCCTCGACTATTGCCGATATGACCGCTTCGAATACTCTCGATGCCATATCTATCGCCATACCCGGTATTGTCAAAAACGGCACAGCCTACCACTGCAAAAATCTCGGCTGGAACGATGTACCTATCGTAGCGCCACTCAAAAAACTGTTTCGATGTCCCATCGTCATCGAAAATGACGCCAATCTCGCTGGGCTCGCTGAAGCAAAATCTTTGCCAAAAAAATACGATAATATCATGTATATCACCGTCAGTACCGGCATCGGCATGGGACTCATCGTCGACCATCAGATTCACCCTGCCCTCGTGGTCACCGAGCCCGGTCATATGCAACTCGAATACGACGGCAAACTTCGCAAATGGGAAGATTTTGCCTCTGGTAGAGCGATTTACGATACGTATGGCAAATTTGCTCGTGACATCAAAAACCGCCATGTCTGGAACCAAATAGCTGATAAGATTTCACGCGGGTTTTTGGTACTTATTCCTAGTCTCAAGCCAGATGTTATCATCATCGGCGGCAGTATTGGTACCTATTTTGAACAGTACGAAAAACAGCTCAATTATATCCTGCAAAAACGCCTCGGGCCGCAATTTTTGCCTGTTGATATCCGTCAAGCAATCCATCCTGAAAAAGCCGTAATCTATGGGTGCTATTACCATGCCCTCAGCGAGCTTCGTTAAGACACTCGCGCACGACTACCCACAATTTGTCTTTCAAAACGCTTCTGTTTCTCGCTGGTCACCGGCCTCATCCACCGTGTATTACAGCGATGACATGTCCCCCGAAGGCAAACTAATTTTGCTCCACGAGCTCGGTCATGCGCTTGCAGGACATACGTCATACACCAAAGATATCGAATTGCTGGCTTGCGAACGACAAGCCTGGCAGCAGGCCTGCGCGCTTGCCAGGACATATGACGTGCCAGTTGTGCATGAGACCATAGAAGCCCACATGGATTCTTATCGAGAATGGCTACATGCCAGATCTCGCTGCCCGTCGTGCCTGAGCGCCGGCATACAGACCCGCGACCTGGCCTATCGCTGTGTGCTTTGCATGACCTCGTGGACCGCCAACGATGCCCGCCAATGCGGGCTCAAACGATACAAAAAAAACACCACCGTGTAATGGTGGTAACAGAGTTAAGTGCGGACGATGCTGATCTACCCTAAAACGCAAGCAGAGGAGGGTGCGCCTCCTCTGCTGTGTTCGGTCAAATAGCCTTGCTTATCGAGGAAGAACGATGTCCATCGCAGTGCCACCTTTGGCTTTGCCGCGACGTGAGATACGTCCACCTTTTGCACCAGCAATGCGTGCGAGCTCACGATTGGCAAAAAATCCACCAGTCGTGCCTTTGACACCACCTTTTGCACCGATTTTGGCGTAAAAGTCTTTACCGTGTCGTGCTTTGTTGGTCGCAGCAGCTTTTTTGCCGCCTTCTTTTGTTCCTGGCATACGAGTATGTCTCCTTATCGACAATGAAAAACAGCCGAATGCCCGTGAGCGCTCGCCTGCTTACCCCTTGTCCCATTAGTATTTATCCCACACATGATATGTGTATGTTTATTACATTAGCACGATATTGTGTTTATGTCAAGCTTTACAAAAGCATTTTATATTGCAATAAAACTGTTGCGCTTATGCACGGTGTGCTATATACTCTGTTGTAGGCACCTAAGGAACGACACCAGGTTCCGAAAAAAAACGACCGTCTCTGCGAGAGCGGTCGTTTTGCTCTTCCGACATATCTCCCCATCCAATTAAATAATATTGGGTAAATTTAAGTGGCCACTCCGGCGAGTGGCCACGTTGTCGTGATGGGCACGACAGTGTTGCGATCGGTGACAGCCTGATCAGAGCTTGCCGGAGCTTCCCCGGGCAGTCCTCGCTTGCGCGAAAACCCTTGCACCTCCATGATGCAACATATTACGTTCCGATACGCTCGGAAATACACGCGGGACGATGGTCAGACGAAGCAGTGTCCGAGACCGAACTCCTGCTGGTTCTCACGTATGAGACCCGCGTCGACGTGCTTGAACCTCTTGTAGGTCCAGCCCCATTCCGAGTTTGCCTTGCGCACCGTAATGGTGCACGTACCCACACCAACGTCGTAGGAAGGCATACTCGCGGTGGAACCACCGACGAATACCGGGTCCTGGAAGCCACGAGCCTCCAGGGCGGCGATGTCTTGCTCGATCTGCTCAGGAGAAGTCGAGCAAGCAGACAGGGTGATGACGGCAACGCTCGTCATCAGTACGGCCGCGATGCGGCAAAACTTTGTTCCCATGTTTAGTACTATACACGAAATTTTCTATTTTGTCAATATTTTTGATACTAAGTACATCATAACAGAGGTAATTTATGTCATTGTAATAATGACATATTCTGTAACATCCTGTCGCGCCCATTTGAAGATCCTATTCTGTACCAAAATCAAAACGACCGTCTCTGCGAGAGCGGTCGTTTTGCTTATGATTTTGTATACTTTGATAAGTTTGTTAGCTAACGGCAGTCGTATTGATACTGTACGATTTTATCTTGACCAATTCCGCCGCGGCCATAGTAACCACTTTCTCCACAGACACTGGACGTGTGGGATCTCGCCTTATAAGCGATGTAACTACTTGAGAATATAGACTCAGCGTATCATCATGACGCCCCAGAACTTGATCCGGTCTGCTATTTCGACCTGCTGTTTCAAAATGTGCATCGTCAACTCTCTGTACAAGTCCTAAATCAACTAAAGTCTTCAGCGCAAGCGCTTTGATATGTACTTTCGCTTCAGTGGTTTGGGTGTATTTGGCTCCATCATCCTTGGCGACATCAGCACACCAAGCAGCGGCCTGGCCATAACCATTCAGGTGCACACCCTTAATACCAAACGTGATGGGCTGTTCGTCTTTGCCCAGAGGCGTCACTTGCCAAACCGACCCTTCAACATCATCGAGGTCGTACATAAGCCAGTATTCGGCCGAGGCATCCATTGCCTTACGTAATTCTCTATGGGCAGCCTCTCTACCCACCCTTATCCCGATAAACCGCTTTCTGGCTTCGACAGCAGTTTCCGCATCCTTGACTGCTCGCTCGTTTCTGCCGTATTCTACAATATCCCCAACATCATCTATCGTTAAACCATTGTTTTTCAGGATGACCGAACTAGCCGCTTCAGGTACTTGTAGTAAAAAATCTTCAAGATACTGTTGGTAACCCGTAAAATCCTGGGCTAATATGTTTTCTATAGCTGTTTTTTTAAATTCACGCACAATGGACTCTTTTGCATCAGGCACTTTTGAAGTTTTCAGAAACATCAAATCAGATATAGCCCTTTTGGTTTCTTCTTCGTTGAAATCGATTTCAAGCTTCTCGTATTCTGCTCTTAATCGCCCTAGATTAGCAACTATCCGCTGATCATATAAATTACCCGCGGCAATAAATTCGCTGTACGGCACTTGCTTTCGGTAGCGCGCAACTCGGCTTTCGCCCAACACGACTGTCATTTTGGAATCAACAAACCTTTTCGGGTCAGCACCTGGAGCTAATCGGATCTGCACATCATCCGGCATATACCCAAATGACTTGTCGAAATATGACGCCGCCGTCCTCGACAGAGTATATGCATACCCGATATTCGATGCGAGCATCCGATAATCGTTGTTGAGAGCTTCGTTAGTGCTATTAAACGTGAGGCGATTTCTTAAACTTGTCCGATTTTCAGATGAAATAGCTGCCTCGGCCAATTTATTGACTTGATCGGGGGTGGCGACTTGATCCAGTGCCTCGTCTATATATGCTTCTAGTGCTTCAGTAAATGGCTCGGCGGCTTCTCCTCCACCATTTATCCGTTCGGCATACGCATGCATGATTCTAACGACTCCCGGTAGATGCGGCTGGCAATCTGGTAAACCAGATTCTTGAAATACTTTTTCTTGTTCTGAGGTAATTGATTGTTGTGCATTCATAATGCATAATTTATCATTTTTATGTATTTTTGTCAATAATCCTGATACTTATGGGCCTTTAACAGATATAAAATCTGTAATTATATAAATGACATTTATGTTAAAATGGATTTATGGAAGAAATATTACGACAAATCGGACTTGCCGATAAAGAAGTTGAAATCTACCTATCTCTACTCAATAAGCCAAAAATGACAGCCCAGGAGTTGTCAGAAACAACAGGGATCACCCGAACGAACGTATATCGGATGCTAGATCGCCTCGTAGATATGAAATTGGTAGCCTCAGACGATAGCCCGGTCAAGCGCTTTACCCTGACCGAACCGCAAGCACTACACAAACTGCTCCAAGAGAAGCAAGCAGAGCTCAAACGTACTGCGGTATCGCTCGGCAGCATCATGCCAGCCATCAGGTCGCAGTACTCGTTGTCTCTCGACAAACCAGGCGTTCTCTACATGACCGGAGAGGATGGTCTCGAACGACTGCTACGTGACATGGCAAACTCTGCAACAGATGTACACCTGATTGCTGGTGACGCGCCGACAGATGAAAAAATTCGTAAATCGTTCACCGATCTCATCGAGCAGCGCAAAAAAAACGGCGTCCAGACGTATGCGCTCTACCATGACGGCCCACATCGTGATGCCGTAGCTAGACTCTTCGATGAACGCGGCTTCAAGACAAGATTTATCGGAGAGCAGCCTTTTGATAGTGAAATAATCCTCTACGAAGACAACACCGTTTTTACGACCTATGATCCAGAAATCATCATCACCGTTATCACAAATAGCCGATTCACTGCCACTATGCGCACGATATTTATGCAGATGTGGGGCAACGGCCACGAAATTAGCTGCATCGATGAATAAGCTCCGCCTCTCTGTTTTGACCGCCAACTACATGTACATGGCCGGTGTCGGTATATTGAGTCCAATCTATGCCCTGTTTGTCAGAGATATTGGCGGCTCAGCGTTTATCGCGAGCGCTTCGTGGTCGTTGTATCTGATACTAGCTGGCATCGTCATGATTGCCACCACCAATCATTCTCGCCCAGAGCAGTACAAGCGTAATCTACTGCTGGGCTACTCGATTGCAGCCCTGAGCACGTTTCTATATATCGTCGTCTGGGATGTTGCGTCTTTGCTCATGCTACAGGTCATCCACGCAATCGGCGTCGGTATCCTGACGCCAACCCTACGCGCCGTATATGCACGAGTTGTCTCGACCCAGCGCGAAACACGCCAATGGGCGGTGTTTGATGGCGGTCTTTTCATCCTACAAGGTATCGCAGCGCTTATAGGAGGCACGTTACTCACATTGTACGGGTTCGTGGCCCTCTTTGTGTTTATGGGGACTACACAGCTGGTCTCAGTGGTGATAATTGCTCGTTCAAAGCTTGAGCTGCATTGACAGTCAACCCGTTCTGCGGCGATTCTACTGCGATGACGAATATAACAGTCCCAAATTACGCAAAAACCACCCGTTTCAGGGTGGTTTCATGCATAATTCTGCACCTCCCCATCACTCAACTCAAAAATCTCCTCAACAGGCTTACCGAATAGTCGGGCCAATTTCATGGCCAACTCCAGCGATGGGTTGTACCTTTCAGTCTCGATTGCAATTATCGTTTGTCGAGATACATCGACTGCTTTTGCGACATCATCTTGGCGCAAGCCCATTTCTTTTCGGATAATCTTGATCTTATTCTTCACGGCCGTCTTTTGTCATGTTGTAGCGAAGAACGTACTGAGTCACTAAATAAATAGCCTCAGCCACCAGAAGAAAAGCTACTGACACGGGGTTGACGGTGTTAGCTACAAAGGCGACCACTAGCAGAGTTACAAAGGCAACATTTACGATAGTCCAGGTTATCTTCATCGCTTGGTAGCTGATTGCCTTCTCCATCTCGTCAGGCTTTTTTGAGAATCTCATACTATATCCTTTCAAAAAGTTGATTATACCGTAATAATAGCTGAAAGTAACAATAATGTCAAGTTTACTTTACATTTTGATCACCCGCTATAGCATATAATTCAGATTTCACCTGAATGGCGAACCATCCTCACTCGGTCGATTTGCATTTACGAGCGATACTCGTCGGGGTTAATCTCTGAATAAACCAAATCGGGAACAAACGGCTTGTAGTCTCTGTGATCTTTTATTTGATCTCTCACGAACGATGAGCTAGGTAATCCTACAGTATCTGTTGATAAAATTTTCGTTCGAGCGGGCAGATTGGAAGTATCGAAGTTCTCATCCCGTACAGCAACAAGGATATCAGTATGTTGCTTGAGCCATTCCCCACCCCAAGCATTGATAGTCTCCATAGAGTCGGAGCCGTACAGCCACAAGAAACTTATTTCTGGATACATTGCCTGTAGGGTCTCGACGGTCTCAACTTTATCGGTACGATAATCAGCATCAAGTTCGAGTAATTCTATACGAACTTTGGCACCGTTCGACTGGACGCTGGCTATAAGCGCCTCAAGGTATCTCAGCCTTACGCTTCTATCGAGGCCTGTTTTCTTTTTGTTGTTTTCACCGCTTGGGAGTAGCCACACCTCGCCATGTATGGGGGCTACATAATTAATCGCTGATTGTAGTATTGTCTGATGCGCACGTGTTGGAGGATTAAATGCTCCGCCGTAGACGATGACTGTTTTGTTCATGCTCGTAAATATTATAAACTAAGAGTAACGTCATTGACAATATATAGTAAATTTGATATAATATAATTTATCCACGCAGGTCCCGTCTATGAAAGGAGGACTCATGCGCTGGACGTCTGCCACCGTGGCGTTGTTGACACCTGACTAGCATTAGATCAGACCAAACAACACCCCCACAGTAGCATCAGGTCATGCTCTCGAGAAGCCGTGGGGTTCATCCCCCACATCAGCTTCGAAGGAGACTTCATGACCAGCAACAACCCGTTCACCCACCCGATCGAGCACCTGCTCCGCAGGTTCGCCTACGGCGAAGTCACCATCACGCAGTACATCACCGTCCACTGCGACGGTGACACCTGTTGTGACTGGCGACCGATGCCGTCGCCGGCCTTCAACGCCTCTCCCTGGGAGTCGTGGGAGGCCTACGTGGCGAAGTTCGACTACCTCGTGACCATCGAGGAGGAGTCTCGGCTCTGCATGGGCCACCAGGTCCAGCACGAGAAGCTTCGCGGCATGCTGCGCAGCTACTCGTACAAGCCGGAGTCCAGTGACCGATCGCGAGACGGATCGCTCTCCATCACCGTCCTCCCATGGGACGAGAAGGAGAAGCGACTCACCAGCAGTCGCGTCATGCGAGCCAAGGTCTTCGACTACACCATCCCGTACGGTCGGGGGGCCTCGTCCCTCTACGTCGTGGATGGCTACGGTTCGACCGCCCTGCACATCGACCTCCGCCAGTGGCGGTCCGATGAGGCAAGATCAGTGAGGTGAACAACCCGACCCCTTTCCGCTACGGCGGATCGGGGTCGGGGTACCTCTTATGTTCTCAAGTGTTGAGCATTTAAGAGGTACCCCGAAAAATAGATAAAAAGAAACAGACTACCCTTTCGGATAGTCTGTTTATAATTCGACATCGTGGTTGCTTCCTGTGTATGAAACGACCGTACTGGCTTATACGTGTTAAGTACTTATAGTGATTACTTCCGTTTGGGATATATCTATTTCTCCTCTGTATAAAACATGCGGGATGAATTGGTAATTGAACACCGGAGTTTGAGCCTGTGCGGACATGTAGTAGTACACAAGCGTTGACGGCGGGACCTCTTGGATAGAATCGAAATCAACTTGATCAATAGGCAGTATGCTTGAATATTTCTCGCCTGGCGCCGTCTTAAAATAGACGAACGTACGTTTCGGATCAAGCTGCGAAAGCGGGATCTTAAAGTACTTATAATCTGGCATCTCAGTGATTGCGTTCATGTCTAACTGAGCTTCGAACACTTTGCGGGGGTGTAGTGGCAATAACTGCACCACATCAGCCCATGTGCAACCTAGCTCAGGAATTTTGCGCTGTGATACTTCTTCTCGACCTTTGTATTTTGAGCGTTTCTCGTCGTATAGATCATGGGATTCTTTTTCGAGCAGATTCAAAGGTAATAACTTCATACCGAGTACTTCAGGTGGAACACCGTGATAAATATAATTCATTACTGTTTATTGTACCATCACGTGATAAAAGCCTGTAAAAATACGCGTGATACGCAAAAACCACCCGTTTCAGGGTGGTTTCATGCATAATTCGGCATCGTGCTAGTTTCCCGCTCTCGCAGTATAATCGCCGCTGCTGGGCTTAACTTCTGTGTTCGGAATGGGAACAGGTGTTTCCCCAGCGCCATGGACACCGATGGCGAGCCACGGGCTCGCAGATGCTCGACGCTAGATGCTCGACGCTAGAAATATCTAGAATCAAGAATCAAGAATCAAACTTCTGCGCCTCTGGCGCATCATCGGCATCCATGCGATGCATTTTTTCTCAATGTACGTAATTGTAATAGATTAACTACGGTCAGTATACGCTTGATACTTACCGAATACTAGTCAAAACCTGTCTCGTGATAACTCGTTATGAGCGAATCATCAGTCAAAACCATGATTTATTGCAATATGGAAGTTGCAAAAATCATGATTCATAAAAAGGCGATGGGACTATTAGTACGCTTCAGCTCCATATGTTGCCATACTTCCACCTTGCGCCTATCAAACTGTTAGTCTATCAGTGTCCTCATAGGGAAATCTTATCTTGAGGTCAGTTTCGCGCTTAATATGCTTTCAGCGCTTATCTGCTCCGCACATAGCTACTCGACAATGCAGCAGGTGGCCACAATCGATACACCAGAGGTGCGTCCGCCCCGGTCCTCTCGTCACTTGTTCCCGTATTTCTACGAGCGCAGACTATATCTTTACCCATCTTGCACGACACAAGATTCGGGTAGCGGCGTGTTACATACAGTGCGTGTCATCCTCTTGGGAATGATTCACACGGTCTGTACGTCTGTTGAGGCTAGCGGTGGTGCTAGATCAACAAGTCGTTACGGGGTCAAACCACATATTTTTAACATATCATCACGGCTCTTCTTGCGATGAGCTTTGTAATTTTCGCGCTGGATAACCAGTGCGAGGTCAATTACATCAATGATGTCATGTTTTGAAAGCGTACGCATGTTTCGTTCGAGTAAACGACAAGCCGTTATCATCGCCTCAGCTTGAAGCTGTTTGAAGCGAATAAACAGTTGGAGATCGGTGAGAATGTCGTGGATTTGTGTAAATCCATTGATTCGTAGTTCCGAAATACCATCGTTTCTCTGCGATACATACCCCGCTCTGAGGATATCTCGTATCCAATAGAGCGGTGCATCGTGGCGGGAGTCCTGATAAAAGCAGACTGTTGCCATAAACCGATAGCCCCGGACTGTGTCCGTTCGTCGTTTTAATTGCAACATTATACTGCCATCACCATCGAGGAATCCTGCGATGTATGCTTTCTCAATATCTGATCGACTTCCCACGGTATTACCTTTCATGAAATAACGGTCCTCAAGCGAATTATAGCAAAACGGACCAACGTTTACTGCAATTCTCGAACCAGTCTTCATGCGAAGGCTTCACCGTTATAAGCCGCAGTTTCGCTATAGATTACTCTATAGCATAGCAATTGCTTACTAGGGGTAGATCCTCTCAAATTTCCTAACGTCCACACCGGATATAAACCGAACTGTCTCACGACGTTCTGAACCCAGCTCGCGTACCACTTTAATCGGCGAACAGCCGAACCCTTGGAAGGTGCTCCCCCTCCAGGATGTGATGAGCCGACATCGAGGTGCCAAACCGCGCCGTCTATGTGAACTATTGGGCGCGATAAGCCTGTTATCCCCAGGGTAACTTTTATCCGTTTGCGCTATCGATCCCACATTCATGTACAAAATGTACGGATAGCGGGTCACTTGCTCCGACTTTCGTCTCTGATCGGAATGTACTCCTCACAGTCAAGCTGGCTTATGCGCATACACTATCACTTCGATT
>CAZIEB010000006.1:0-36093 GCA_964538665.1 uncultured Candidatus Saccharibacteria bacterium | reverse complement strand
ACTGCAGTCATACCAAATCTAATCTCATTATTTTTTGGTACTATGGCAAATTCACCGTAGCTCAAATTGACATCAGGTGGCAATACCTTGATGCCCATGTGTCGACACTCGGAAATCTCTATAGCAAGACGGTCAATGTCGTCTCTATCGCTGGTCATAAGCGCCGCCATAAATGCGTCTGGGTAGTGAGCTTTTAAATACCCCGTCCAATAGGCAATCAGTGCATAGCATGCCGAATGAGACTTGTTGAATGCGTAGTCAGCAAAGCCTAATATATCTCGCCAGATTTTTTCTACCGTGGCTCGAGGGACACCATTTTCTATCGCCCCTTCGATAAATTTATCACCCATCTTTTTTAAGACTTCAGGAATTTTTTTACCGATACCTTTTCGAAGCGTATCAGACTCGCCACCAGTAAAGCCCGACATTTCTCGGCTCATCTGCATCACCTGTTCTTGGTAGACGATTACCCCATAGGTTGATTCGAGAGCATTTTTAGCAAGCTCATGATCGTACGTCACTTTTTCGCGGCCGTTCTTACGGCGCACAAAAGAATCAGTTAGGCCCGCACCGAGCGGACCAGGCCGGTATAATGCACACATCGCAATAATATCGTCAAACTCAGTCGGCTGTAGCTCACGCAAGTACCGCTTCATACCAGCTGACTCTAGTTGGAACACTCCCGTGGTATCACCTCGCTTAAATAATTCATACGTCAACGAGTCGTCGAGCGGCAATTCTGAAAGGTTTATTTCGTCTTTATATACTTTTCGTATGATCCGAAGGGCATTATTGATAATCGTGAGGTTGCTAAGACCCAAAAAGTCCATCTTGAGCAGGCCAAGATCTTCTATCGGGCCCATCGGATACTGCGTTGCAACGACACCTTTTTGGGCCATTTCTAGAGGCGCAAACTTGACGATATCGTCCGGTGCGATTACCACCCCTGCCGCGTGCACCCCATGACTCCGAATGGTCCCCTCTAGAATGATTGCATAGTCAATGACCCGCTTGGCCGTAGGATTGGTCTCGTATTCGTGTTTGAGATCTTGGTCTGACACAATGCTTTTGCTAAGCGGCACATGCCGCCCCTGCACAGGAGGCGGTATCAATTTTGCAAGTTTATCGGCTTCAGCGTATGGGACCTGTAGTACGCGTGCGACATCTCTGACTGAGGCGCGTGCGGCCATTTTGCCAAACGTCGTGATATTTGCGACTCGCTCCGTACCATATTTTTCGACACAATACTGGATCACTTCGTCGCGTCGTGTATCCTGGATGTCTATATCTATATCAGGCATTGAGATACGGTCAGGGTTTAGAAACCGTTCGAACAAAAGGTCATACTTGAGTGGGTCGAGGTCGGTAATATTAAGCGCGTATGCGATGATTGAACCCGCAGCACTCCCCCTACCGGGTCCGAAAATAATACCTTTATCTTTGCCCCAATTGATAAAGTCGTGAATAATCAAGAAATACCCGTTGAATCCCATAGAATCAATCACAGAGAGTTCATACAGCGCTCGCTCGCGCACATAATCCGGTAGCGCATCTTTTGCATCAGAAATCGTCGCACTCGCTGCGTTTTTTCGATCAGCTCCAGCATATCGCCACAAAAGTCCTTGCCATACCAACAGTTCAAGGTAGCTTTTTTCGGTATATTTCTCTGGTACATCAAATCTCGGAATCAATATTTTTCCAAATTCCAAAGAGACGTCGCACCGATCGGCGATTGCTTTGGTGTTTGTGATAGCGTCCGGCGCAATTTCAGCCCACCGAGCAATGACGTCTTGTGGCTCAGTGACATGGAGGTGCAGATTTTTGAGACTCATTCTATTCTCATCGCTCAAATACGCGCCTGTCCCTACACAGAGTAAGATTTCGTGAGCCTCTTGGTCATCTGCATTCAAGTAGTGCGCATCGCTAGTCACGACACAAGGAATCGATAACTTTTTACTTAATTCAATGATTTTTTGGTTATTCTCGCGCTGCTCGTCCCATTCAGTATGGTCTTGAAGCTCAAGATAATAGCGGTCACCAAATACTGACTTATACCACAGTGCTATTTCTTCAGCTCGCGCTGTATCGCCGCTTCGCAGCGCATCACCGACCTCACCACCGATACAGCCGCTCAGCGCTATGAGACCTTCGTGATATTTTTCGAGTAATGCGTGGTCTATTCTTGGCTTGTAGTAGACACCCTCGAGGTTTGCGATGGTGCTGAGCTTCAGCAAATTATGATACCCGGTGTTGTTCATCGCCAAAAGCACGAGGTGATATCTAGCCTTATCTTTGGCTGGATCTCTGTCATGGATTGTACGGGCAGCGACATAGGTCTCTATTCCAATAATTGGTTTAATGTCCTGCGCTTTGCAGGCTTTATAAAATTCAATTGCACCTGATAGCGTACCGTGATCGGTCATTGCGACCGCGGACATCCCAAGACTTTTGACCTTAGCGACGAGCTCATCGACTTTCGTCAGCCCATCAAGAAGACTATGGTGTGTATGATTGTGCAAGTGCACAAAATCAGACGCTGACACTTGCGGTGTCGGCTTGTTTTTTCCCCCAGAAGACATAGTACAAGTATACTACATCTGCCGGGCTGATGGAGAAGTGTCCGCTAGGCTAGCTTTTGAATTTTTTGATTTGATCGTAAACGAATTTCCCAATAAGAGCCGGGGAAGAAAACTTCGACGCGTTCATCGCAACTTGATTGATATTATCTACTGCGTGCTGCGCCGTTGAGGTCACTGACTTTATCTGACGTGTTACCTTGATGAGTAGTATCGTGAGGATGATAGATAGTAATAGGAATAGCGCTAAAAACGCTGATAATATAATTACTAAAATTTCTGCTGCATTCGACATAGTATGTCCTTTCTTTCTTATCTATAATACTGGGCATCCCCCGATACGTCTAGGGATGCCCAGTCGTTATAGTGTTGGCTATGGTGTATTACACTCGTTTGCCGCCTCGGAAGAGGCCAACAATAAAGAGCAGTACAACCGCACCAAGAGTTGCAACTACAAAGCTCCAAAGAGTGAAGCCGTCTGCGCCTTGTACGCCGAACACTGGAAGCAGCAAGTTACCGATGATAGCACCGATGATACCAACAATTACGTTCGCAAGTATACCCATAGATGCATCAGTTTTCATAATCATTGATGCGACCCATCCGGCGAGACCACCAATTATGACTGCGCCTAAAATACCGCCTAATCCTACCATGTTGTTATTCTCCTTTACTTACCTTTGTAATACCCTCAGTATAGAAGCGTTCTGTAATTAAAAATGTAATCTAGACAACAAAATTTCTTAGACACGGGTTCGGATATAGCGCATCACATCATTGCCGATGTTTTCATCTCGTAGTGCAAAATCAATGACCGTTTTGATGTATTCTAATTTATCTCCCGTATCATAGCGAGTGCTGTTTTTCATGATGCATCCATAGAAGTTGTTCCCATCAGCCAGCATTGGAGCAATAATTGAATCCGACACGTAAAATTCAGTGTCTTTCGGCAGGTCTTTTAGCCCTGAGGCAATATATTTGAGGACGCTCGGCTCGAAGACAAAACTGCTCACATGGAAATAATCAGATGGCGCCTGCTCTTTTCCTGGTTTTTCGACGATCTTGTCTATCTGTAAGACTCCATCGGCAACTTCTTTGCCGCCAAATATACCGTATTTATCATATTCACTATCATCAGTAACTTTCATAGCATTAAGAATACTGCCGCCGTAGGTATGATATGCATCTATCATCTGTACGTAGGTGTTTGGCTCGGAAATGACAATATCATCTGCAAATAAATATATAAATGGTTCATCGCCAATCAAGTGTGAGGCGTTTGCAAGGGGCGTCGCATTACCATACGGGCCCTTTTGGCGGATGTAAATAAAGTTTGCGAGTTCTGCGACCCTATGCACTTCATCTATCAATGGCTGCTTTTTAGCTCCGCCCATCCGAAGATTTTGCAATAAATCTTCATTTGGAATATCAAAATGATCTTCAATCGAGCGCTTACTACTACTCCCAACGATGATAATATCCTCTATGCCTGCTGCAACTAAATCTTCGACCAGGTACTGTATTACTGGTTTATCGACTATTGGCAGCATTTCTTTAGGCATAGCCTTGGTCTGTGGCAAAAACCGTGTACCGAAGCCTGCGGCGGCAATAACTGCTTTTCTGATAGGTTTTTTTGAACTCATGACGACTCCTTGTGTATGCGCTCCTTGAGCAAGGTGGTTGCAATCTGTGGATTTGCTTTACCTTGAGATTGTTTCATGACTTGCCCCACAAGGAACCCTATTGCGCGTTCATTGCCAGAGCGTATGTCTTCGATGGATTTCTGATTAGATGGGTCATCAAGAATTGCGGTAACTATTGCTTCAATTTCGCTTGTGTCCGAAAGTTGAAGAAGGTTTTTCTGCTTCGCGATGTGCCGCGGAGATTCATGTGTTGAACGCATTTCTATAAAAATTTGCTTTGCTGCACTGGAATGCACTTCTTGTCGCTCTACCATTTCACCGAGCTCAATGTAGTAGTCATCCGGGATTTGAGGCTTGTCGCTATTTTGGATTAACTCATCGGCAGATTGATCGGCAGAAAGCATCGCAAGCCATAGTGCCGTGCGCCGTGCAGTCGCAACGTGATTGCCGTCGATAAGTCGTTGAACGAGCTCACAGTGACTACGAGATTGCATCAAGGCAAGTATGACAGTGCTATCAAGCTGTAATACTTGGAAGTTTTGTCTGTACTCATGCGGCAGTGTCGGCATTTTTGAACGAATACTTTCAACCACAGAAGACTCAACCCTAATCGGTGGTATATCAGCGTCGGGAAAGTACCGATAGTCATGTGCGTCTTCTTTGCTGCGTTGGCTGAAGGTTTGCTGCTTTGCCTCATCCCAGCCGCGCGTCTCTTGCGTGATTTCGTGCCCTTTCTCGAGTAGTGCTATCTGACGTTTAATTTCATATTCGGCTGCTTTTTCTACAGACCTGAAAGAATTCAGATTCTTGGTCTCAGTCCTAGTTCCCAGTTCATCGGTAGTACTCACAGACACATTGATATCGAACCGCATATTTCCGTGATACAAATCACCATCGGTCACACCTGCAAATGTCATGAGCTGATATAGCTCCTGAGCATACGCTTTCGCTTCAGCGGGAGAATGCATATCGGCTTCTGAAACAATTTCAATCAGTGGAGTACCCGCACGATTATAATCAACGAGACTATAGTCGGCGCCACTCGGATGCGTGAGTTTGCCGGCGTCTGCCTCGAGGTGGGCATGATGAATACGGACAACTTTTGACGACCCGTCTGGTAGCGGCACCTCGACTCTGCCGGCGCCAATAATCGGTTCTGCAAGTTGTGTTATCTGATAGCCTAAAGGTAAATCTGGATAAAAATAATGTTTTCTTTCAAACCGACTGAGCTGAGGTATCTTAGCTTTCAGCGCAATCCCCGCACGAATCGCGAGACTGATTGCTGCTTCATTTACTACCGGAAGCGCTCCGGGCATACCAAAACACAGCGGACTAACCGTCGTATTTGGCGATTTGTCGCGTGCATCGTTATCTGCTCCACTAAATAATTTTGTAGCCGTATTGAGCTGAACGTGACACTCAATGCCTATGGTAGGAGTGTAGCTAGACTTTGTCATAGTGCCCCCAAATCCTTTAAGCCACGTTGGAAACTACGCAACGCTTTTTTGGTCCACAGTGGATTTATTTTAACTGAATCTTCGTGGGCTATTTTATTTCGGAGTTTGTGTGCAGTCCATATGGCGTCTCTGTTGGTAAACGTGCGGCTTGCGCTCGTCAGGCGCTCTGCCATTGTCTCTCCTGAAAATCCGCTATCTTTGAGTGCTTTATCTAATAGCTTATCGGCTCGTAAAATTGCAAACTGCTGCGTGGCAGGATCCTGCGTCACTGACCCGACGATTGCGTGCCATTCTTTTTTGAAATAAGCCGTATCTATCGAACGCTTTGAGCGTGTACCCGTCGACATAATGAGCAATATTACACCGCCTGCAATTGCGATTACAAAAAACAAGAGTACTACTGAGACGTCATTCATGCGCTTTCTCCAAACTCTCTTGCCAAACGCAATAGTTTATAGTCTTCTTTCATTGGCGCCATAATTTGAACGCCTATCGGAAGGCCGGCACTAGTTTTACCCGCAGGGATACTTAGCGCAGGAATACCCGCAAGCGATGCTGGAACCGTCATGATATCTGCAAGATACATCTGCAGTGGATCGCTCGTATTATCGCCAAGACGAAAAGCCGGAGTTGGCGCAGTCGGCCCTACGAGCAAGTCACACTCAGAAAACGCTTTCAAAAATTCATTGATTATTTTTGTCCTCACCGTCTGAGCCTTTTTGTAATATGCATCGTAGTAGCCGCTTGATAACACATAGTTCCCTATCAATATTCGTCGCTTGTTCTCTTCCATAAATCCAGCAGTGCGAGACGATCGATACACACCCCCAATATCTCCTCCGAGCTTAGCTTCGCCGTATTTTATGCCGTCATATCGAGCTAGATTTGATGTCAATTCGGCAGGAACTACGATGTAGTAAACTGCGAGCGCATACTCAAGCGAAGGCATATCAATAAATTTTATTGTGTTTCCACGCGACTTAGCGTGTTGTATAACTTCATTTGTTGCTTGGAGCACTTCAGGATCTACTCCTTCGCCCATAGCCTGTTGGATGACACCAATCGTAAGGTGTGTAGATGACGAATCTGTATCGGCAACGACGTCAACCGTCGTACTATCGTGTGGATCAACACCTCTCATGCATTCGAACACCAACTCGGCATCTTGCGCATTTGTAGTAATAGGCCCAACGACATCAGTGCTACTCGCCATTGCGACGACACCGTACCGACTCACTGAACCGTACGTTGGTTTAAATCCATAGACACCGTTATAACTCGCAGGCTGGCGAATTGAACCGCCCGTATCAGAACCGAGCGCAAACGGCACAATACCTGCAGCGACCGCTACAGCGGACCCTCCAGAGCTCCCTCCAGCGACTCGTTCAGCATCAGCTATATTCTTCGTCGGACCAAAATACGAGTTTTCAGTGCTTCCACCATGAGCAAATGCATCGAGATTTGTCTTCCCAATGCAGATCGCCCCTTCCGCCTCGAGACGCTCTATGACGGTTGCTTGGTATGGAGCACGGAAATTCTCAAGCATATGCGCACTTGCAGTTGTACGACTGTCGTAAGTGAGAATATTATCCTTTGCCAAAAACGGCACACCCGCAAGCTTGCCGGGATTTTCACCGCGTTGGCGTAATTCATCGATTTTTTCGGCACGTTCAATCGCACGAGCTTCAATAACTTCTAGCACAGCATTGTAGTCGTCAGCTTTCGCTCGATCTATCGCCGCCTGCACTACCGCCTTTGCAGAAGTCCGTGCAATCTCCGCTTTCGCCTCATCGATCGTCATAACACTTTCCTTACTTTGATGTGGCCGTTCTCGATGTCCGGAGCGTTTTGCATCAACTGGTCGTGGCTCACACCGTAATCGATCACAATATCGGGTCGCATGACATTTTCAAGCCCCCCGACCTGATATGTCGGTTCAAGTCCTTCGGTGTCCACATCATCAAGTTGGGCAACATACTCTAGGATATGTTCGAGCTGCGATTGCAACTGTTCTGCTTCTTCATTGGTGACATCCAGCGCTGAAAGCTGCGCAAGTCTCGTCACATCATCAATAGATATTTTTGTCATTACAGTATAGTATACGCCAAATTTGCGCCCATGACAGGACCCTTCTGGAAAATTTTTATATATTCCGTTTGATGTCGTCTATGAGGTCTCTCAGCTCAGCCGCCTTCTCAAATTCTAAGTTTGCTGCGGCAAAATCCATTTGGATGGACAGCTCACGAACAAGCGCTGGATACTCATCCTTTGGAATTTTTTTCAGATTGATGGTATCTTTAGGTGAAACGTCTTTCTGGGGTATTATCGCTCGTAGACCTTCATCGACAGCTTTTGCAACCGATGTAGGAATGATATTATGCGCCGTATTGTAGTCGCGCTGGATTGTACGACGCCGCTCCGTCTCATCTATAGCTGTTTGCATCGAGGCGGTAACGGTATCTGCATACATTATTACTTTTCCTTCTTGATGACGTGCCGCACGGCCAATAGTTTGAATAAGCGCCGATGCGGACCGCAAAAAGCCCTCTTTGTCGGCATCCATAATCGTGACCAGACTCACTTCAGGCAAATCGAGCCCCTCCCGCAGGAGGTTGATACCGACTAACACGTCATACACGCCTAGCCGTAAATCACGCAGTATATCACCACGCTCGAGTGTATCAACTTCGCTATGAATATAGGCTGTTTTGATACCAGCCTCTTGGAGGTATGTCGTAAGATCTTCTGCCATTCTTTTCGTGAGGGTCGTCACAAGTACGCGTTGCCGTGCAGCAGTGCGGCTTCGTATCTCATCCAGCAGGTCATCGATTTGTCCTTCGGTTTTGCGGACTTCTATCTCAGGATCAAGCAAACCAGTCGGTCGTATGACTTGTTCGATAGGACTCGGCGTTCGTTCTCGTTCGTACGGGCCTGGAGTTGCAGACACATACACGACATTGTTCATATGGCGCTCAAACTCCGAGAAGGTCAATGGACGATTGTCTAGCGCACTAGGCAAACGAAATCCATGTTCGACCAACACTTCTTTTCGGGCGCGGTCTCCGTTGTACATGCCGCGGACCTGCGGTATCGTCATGTGGCTTTCATCGATCAGCAACAAATAATCATCAGGAAAATAATCCATGAGAGTCGCTGGCTGCTCACCTGGCTCTCGATTCGTCAAATAGCGACTATAGTTCTCGATTCCTTTGACAAAACCAGTTTCTTCAAGCATCTCCAGGTCGTATTTTGTCCGCTGTTGCAGTCTCTGTGCCTCGAGAAGCTTTTGCCGAGCCTCAAACCACTGTAGTCTCTCATCGAGCTCTTGTTTGATCTGTGATATCGCACCCTCTAGCTTTTTTTTGGGTGTGACATAATGACTACCTGGAAAGATTTTGATAGTGTCAGGCTCGTCTAATACCTCGCCAGTAAGGTGATTTATTTTTGTGATTCTCTCGACTTCATCTCCGAAGAATTCTATCCGGATGGCGTCTTCTCCGCCACTTGGTATAACATCGACTGTATCGCCGCGTACTCGAAATGTACTCCGAGAAAAATCAATATCATTCCGTTTGTATTGGATGTCGCTGAGATGGCGTAGCAGTTTATCCCGCTTGCGGTGCTCACCTTTTTTGACAGTCATCGCCATATCACCATAGTCCTCTACTGAACCAATGCCGTAGATACAACTCACACTAGCGACAATGATGACATCCCGTCGGCTCAAAAGCGCTGCCGTCGCAGCATGACGTAGTCTATCGATTTCTTCATTAATTTTACTATCTTTTTCGACATATGTATCAGAGGACGCAATGTATGCTTCGGGTTGATAGTAATCAAAGTAGCTGACAAAATAATGCACTTCATTGTCAGGAAAATACGCTTTGAATTCCGAAAACAGTTGGGCGGCCAACGTTTTATTATGCGCAAGTACAAGAGTAGGTACGTTTTGCGATTCGATTAGATTAGCCATGGTAAACGTTTTACCGGAGCCAGTCACGCCTAGTAGGGTCTGTTGCTGGACGCCAGAAGCTAGCCCTTCTCGTAGCGCAGTAATCGCACTCGGTTGATCTCCGGTCGGATCGTAGTGACTCTGAAGCTTAAAATTAGACATAGCACCTCATATCTATCCCCATGATATCACTGTTTAATTCAGTTTGAAGGTTGAGATGCTTGATATAAATATTTCATCGGCTTCAAGTATTTTTGCATCGCCACAGAAGAGTGCTCTTTGATTTTGTGAAGTTTCGTCCAGCTTTTCTGAAGGTAGCTCAGACAGGTCGTAATAAAAATACTGCCCAACCTTGTACACTCGCCGTTCAGACCCTACATCATTCGGGAAGACCGCATAATTCGTATCTGCAACTTGGTTTTTGGCATAATAATCATCAACTGTTTGTGTCGAACCAGCCACAGGAATAGTCGTATTAAAACCGTTGATGCGCTGAACTTTCAAGCCTGGTCTCATAGCCCGTATTTGTCGATAAAACCGCTCGTGGCACTCGCGATTTGATAGGGTTTTGATATCGGCAAAATAATAAGCGTTTTCGTCTTTGACATAGGTCGCTGCGATTGTTTTTGGATACTGAAAAGGAATCCGCATTGAAATACCCCATTCGGACAATGTATACTCGTCGCTTTTTATGACAAACCACTTATCGCCATTGACGCTATACGAGCGAGGTAAAAATGGTGCCGTCGATGGAGCTGTTTGTTCTGCTTGCTGTGCAGCACTCAATTCATCTGATGTCGATTGATACGACAAAAATACTAGCAGGCCAATCAGTATAACGCCGAGTGCGATGACGCCCCAGGCAATTGCAGGATGAAGATGATCTTTATATATATTCATAGGATATTATATGCATTATCAGTATACTATATGTATGACCCATACACACAAACATGAAAAAAGAGTCTGGTTACCTGATGCACACTTAGTCAATGCAATTGCGCACTCAGCTGATAATTTGAGAACAAGTGATGAGGAGTTCGAGCGAGCATTTCGAATACTACGCAAATACCCCGCGCGTGTGACGTTCTTTGGATCTGCGCGGCTACTACCTGATAACCCACTCTACAAAGACGCCGAGGAGCTCGCAAAGATACTGGCTGGAGAAGGGTATGCAGTTGTTAGTGGTGGCGGCGGCGGCATTATGGAAGCTGCCAATAAAGGCGCCCATACTTCCGGCGGCAACGCAATCGGGTTTAATATAGTGCTGCCACATGAACAAAAATTAAATGCATATACTACCGATAATCTTGCGTTTCATTACTTTTTTACCCGCAAAGTCATGATGACGTTTTATTCACACGGCTTCGTGTACTTCCCTGGTGGCTACGGCACGCTGGATGAATTGTTCGAAGTCCTCACGCTCCTACAGACCAATAAGACGCCGCGGGTTCCTGTTATATTGGTTGGCTCATCGTATTGGAACGACTTAGATACCTTTATCAAAAAACACCTACTCTCACAAGGTATGATATCCCCGGGCGATGAAAGTATTTACCACATCACCGATGATATATACGAGATTTGTCACATTATCAACGCTGCATATGACTCTTAGACGTCAAGTCGTCTCCGTATAACCGCCAAAATTCTGGGCTCACCCAAGTAGCGAGAAAACACTTCTTGTCGCAGCTCACGCTGTGCAAATTTCTGGCTACGTTTTTCGTACGAGACACCATACGAAGCATCAATCGCATGGTCGATGATATTTAGGCTTACATTCGATGGTGGGTGTCCATAGAATACATGTCCGTTCCCCACCCATATGTTTTTATGTATGTCCGGATGGACAATGACATCATTGGCAGGTACCACGCGCCAATCAGCGCGAGAAAAGTGAGGCGCAAATGTATCGTGAAGCTGAATGTTGTTGACCGCTCTATGGAGTGCTCTCCAGTGAAAAGGGATATTCGCCAAATGACTATGTGATTCATGAGAGTGTATGAGCCCATCAATATACCGCCGAGAAAAGTTCGTATCGCTCAGTAATGTTTTTGTATAAGCGCTAAAGTACTTTAGTTCCTGTAGGTAATGAGCGACAAGTACAAACGTACGGAGTGCAACATAGCGAGTATGCGTATGCACCGGAGGCACAAGCACTATACAGCCGACTTCCTTGGCGTGCAATACCATATGGTGTCGGTGGAGCGTACGATCCAGGGCTTGAGTAAGTTCGGCGTTTTCGATATGACATAGTTTGTAGTTACGTGTTTCGAAATCGCTCGGGTGCAACCGGGATAACTGCTCGGTGTACTGTTCAATCCAGTTGGTCATCTCGGTATATCGAGCCAGCGTGACGACGACATCGATATTCATCCGTTTGATAAGACTATTTGCTGAGCGAAAATGTAATAGCCGCATCAATTCGCGCGGCGGGTTTTTCGCAACTATTGATTTGAGTACACTTGTTTTTATCGCATAACATTCATCGTCCTTGACAGTATGGTTGAACCACGACTCGATTGTTGAGTGTACGTGCCGTACGTCAGATTCGTCGCCGACATGAAGCTTTGTCAATACCATGTTTGCCTGGCTATCCAGGGCACCTCGCAGCGCATGATACAGTTCTTTTGGATTTGTGTCGCGCGGATCAAGTCCGAGTCGCTGCATCACGTGAGCCGCTGCCTGAATCTGTTCACTCAGTATATCGACGTCATGAGGGGTAGCACCAATCGTATCATGAGCAATATCGGTAAATCTCTGCCACTGCCGTTCGTCAACACCGATCAATTGTGCAATTTTCGACATGTTCCCTCCTTAGCGCAGTGATTTGCCAGCAGAGCCAAATGCATCGATTTTCTCCTCGACCACTTTTTGTACTGCGTCATAGACAGCAGGCATAAGTTTGACGACAGCATATTCATGTGGATTCTCATGTAAGACTTTTTCGAGTGTCGTGCGGAACACATATCGCATATCACTATTGATATTAATTTTACTTACGCCAATTTGTGCTGCTGATTCAAAATAATGCACAGGGGTACCACTGCCGCCATGCAAGCTAATCTGACACGGTATCGCGTCGCGGATTCGCTGCAACAAAGCAAGATCAAGCTCCTTAGGAACATTGTATTTACCGTGGAGATTGCCGACGGCGGCCGCAAATGTATCGATACCAGTCGTTTCCACAAACGCCGCAGCACCTTCTGGTGTGCTAAATGTACGTTTGATTTCTTCATAATCAATTGCTTCGTCATGTACATTTGAACTGCCACCAAAATAATGCGGTTCGCTTTCGACCAATGCGCCAGTAAACTTTGCGTATTCGACAACTTCACGAGTTTTTTCGGCGATTTCTTCATCTGTTGCATCGTGATTTGCTTGAGAAATGTCGATGTGAATAAATTCGTAGCCTTCATCTATAGCACGCTTGCAGTCTTCGACAGTAGGACTATGATCAAGATTGAGATACATCTCGATACCGTATTCATCTTTGTAGTTATCTACCATATCTCGAATATTTTCGAGCCCTAGCGCTTCGACTTCGCCTTCACTTACTTCGACGAGCACAGGAGAATTTTTTGCTTGCGCAGCTCTCGCGACTGCAATCAGTGTTTCTTGGTTATCAATATTAAACGCTCCTACCGCAAACTTTTGCTGACGGCTACGTTGCATGAGGTGTCGCGCTTTTTGGCAGTTGTGCCTGATGGTGTGTATGCTTTGGCTCATATTAGCGCTCCAACCGTTTTGATCGATAAGATTTTGGTGCTTTTTCGAGCCATTCTTTGAGGTCTCGCGTCGACAGAAGTCCTTGCTGAGCGCCTGGATACAGGACAACGCTCGCTGGTGTAATCGGAGCTAATTGGAGGGCACCCTCGAGGCTATAACCCTTTATCAGAGCACCGATAAACGTACTCGCATAGGCATCACCACAGCCAGTCCTTTCGACGGGTGGCGCGACATCAGGATAAATCGGCATGAAATATCGTTCCGATCCATTGCTTGCATAACTCCCGGCTGGCCCATCGGTTATCAACACAGTATTTGGACCAAGTTCGTGCATTTTGTCCAGTAATT
The DNA here is from genome assembly GCA_964538665.1 of uncultured Candidatus Saccharibacteria bacterium. Lineage (GTDB taxonomy): Bacteria > Patescibacteriota > Saccharimonadia > Saccharimonadales > Saccharimonadaceae > JAPUDQ01. Next base: position 22,388 of record CAZIEB010000006.1, on the reverse strand, counting down.
CGTGGGGGTTATCATAATTTCCACCGGTGACTTGTACCGCTTCTTCACGGTTGAGTACGACTACTTCAGACCGCTGATAGACATGTTTGAGACGCTTTGCCCCAAATTTTATCTGGTAAGTGCCCGGCTGAAACGCCAATTTGACGTCAGGGTACCGCTCAAGCCATTCCATGATATCGTCGTGCATATTTACGGCGTTTTCGGCGATTGAGCTAAAATAGAGCCACTTAGGGATTTCAGACTTAAGCAAATGAGGCCAGTGATAGTCATAATGCTCGTGGTTGATAAGTATCGTACGATCTTCTTTGTACCACAACACGTAGTGATAATTTGTTTTTTTCCCGCGTTGTTGTTTGATCAAAAATGTATCGACTTTTTTCCTCTGCAGTGAATCAATCACCTTGCGACCATTCTCATCGTTGCCGAGATTTGTTACGATTGCACTATTGAGCCCTAGCTTGGCAAAATTAACCGCCGCATTGGCCGCATTTCCGACGCCATATATGACCGTAGATTCTTGAAAGGGCACTTTCATACCATATGGCATACTCAGCCACTTATTGCCTTTGCCATTGTCCTCGACACGACCTTCATGTTCATCCAATCGAATAAAGTCATCAACGACGGTATCTCCGACGGCAATTACATCGATATTATAGGGATTATCATTGATATCTTTTTTTGGATTCATATTAAACTCCTTGATGGTATTTAGGGTTAGTATCTACAAACTCTTGCACTGATTCGGCAATTCGCTCGCCGGTGAGCCCAAATGCATCCAATAGCTCTTCTGGTTTTCCAGATTCACCAAATCTATCTTGCATGCCAATTCGTCGTATCGGCACAGGCAGGTGCTCAGTTGATAGCTCTGTAATTGCCGAGCCAAAACCGCCTGCAATCTGCGCTTCTTCGACTGTAACGGCTCTCCCATTTTTGCGGAGGCTCGCCAGTATGGTATCACTGTCCAGCGGTTTGATAGTCGGCACATGAACCACTTCAGCCTGTATTCCTTGTTTTGAAAGCATGTCAGCGGCGACCAGACATTGATATGTCATCGTCCCTGTACCAAGCAAACTAACATCCGAGCCCTCGCGCAGCACATAGGCACGGCCAATCTCAAATGGCGAGTCGGTAGTACTAAAAATTGGCGTCGCTTCTCTAGCGAGCCGTAAATAACATGGCTGTCCCTGTCTGGCGATGGCGAGCGTCGCTTTTTCGGCCTCGATACTATCACCAGGAGCAATCACTATCATGTGCGGCAACACTCTTGCCAACGCAATATCTTCGAGCATCTGGTGTGTGGCGCCGTCAGGCCCGACAGATATTCCAGCGTGAGACCCCACCACACACGCAAAACGTTCGTTCAGACACAATGTCGTACGTATTTGTTCCCAGTTGCGCCCCGGGCTAAACGCCGCGTAGCTACTGGCATAAGGTTTTTTGCCCATGGCGGACATACCGGCCGCGACTGTCACGAGATTTTGCTCGGCGACTCCGACCTCGACAAATCGCTCAGGATGCGCTTCTTTAAAAAGGTGCATTTGTGTCGACTCGGTCAAATCAGCGCAGAGCGCTACGACACTGTCGTCTTCATCGCCTGCACGTTTGAGACCGCGACCAAATCCAGTTCGGATAGGCTCCACATTACCCTCATCGGTCATAGGATACATATTATTCATGCTCGCTCCTGATTTTTCCAGCCAGCGTCCTCAGTTTTTTGAGGGCCTCTTTTGCTTGCTCGCTTTTGGGGGCGGCACCATGCCAATGATAATCATATTCCATAAAATCGACACCTTTGCCCGGTATTGTGTGGGCGATGATGACACTTGGCTTGTTGGTAATAGCGCGGGCCATGCTGCACGCATCGATGATACTCTCGATGTTGTGGCCGTCTATTTCTTGCACATGCCATCCAAAGCTTTCCCATTTGCCGTGGAGATCCTCTAGCGGCATCACATCTTCAGTATTGCCATCAATTTGTATGTTGTTTCGATCAATTATCGCTACGATATTGTGCAGTTTATATTTTCCGGCAAACATTGCAGCTTCCCAAATGTTCCCTTCATTGAGCTCTCCGTCTCCAAGTAGCGTATAGACCCATCGATTTTGGACAGCATCAATATACTGCATCGAATACGCCATGCCGGCAGCTTGACTCAATCCCGAACCGAGCGGACCACTTGTAGTTTCCATACCCGGCAATCGCGTCCGCTCAGGATGTCCTTGGAGCCTCGATCCGAACTTACGGAGGGTCATTAGTTCTTCTACGTCAAAATACCCAGCGCGAGCCATCGTCGCATAACGAACTGGCACCGTATGGCCATTGCTAAGTATCAAAATATCGCGCTTGTCCCATTCGGGATTTTTTGGATCGTGCTTCATGACATTGAAGTACAGTGCCGTAAGGATGTCAGCCATCCCAAGAGGTCCAGCGCTGTGTCCCGACCCCGCCTCCTCAAGCATCCGAATAATGTCTTGGCGTATCGTCACCGCCATTTTTTCCATCTGTATCAATGTAAGTTGCCCACTCATTGTCTCTATCTTACCATAATCAGTATAGAGGCGCCGAGTATTGACTTTTTGAGCAATATGTGATATTATGTAATGATACTCATTGATGCGAGCTTTTGATACTACTCATGAGCCGTTCATAGGCTGCCTTCGGCTCATCGGCACGCTGAATGTATCCTCCAACATTGCAGACATTCACCCCCGCAGCGACCAACCGTGAAATATTCTGGTCGTTCACGCCACCATCCCACCCAATCTCAATATCGGGGCGAATTGCTCGAATTTCCGTGATTTTAGATAGCGCGCTCAGATCAGCCTCACCCCCAAAAGAGCCGAGTGTTCCAGCAAACAACATGACGTGATCAGCTATTTCGATGCAACCGTGCGCCTGCTCCACCGGCGTATCAACCAGAAGCGCAACCCCGACCTTGATGCCAAACCGTTTGATATGCCGAAGATAGTCCTCAATGTTTCCATCTGACTCAACATGAAGGATTACCATGTGCGGCCTTAGACTGATAAGGGTCTCGAGATGCTCATTGGGTTTTTTGTACATCAAGTGGATGTCTGCGTCGACCCCCTCCGGCCACCACACCTGAATAGGATTGAGGTTTTTATTTGGAGCAAATACGCCGTCCATGAGATCGATTTGGATACGAGCGGCAAATTTAACCCGTTCTATCTGCTCACGATAGACATGAGGATCTGCCGTCGATGGTGTTACGCACGGACATACTATCGGCGTGTCACCGCTCATTTTTTATGTGTTGTGGTCCCAAAAAACATGCCAACTACCAAACGCAAAGCCAATACAAACAAGCTTACAAGAAAAATCAATTTGAGACTCACTACGACACCAGGAGTCACCACAACAAAGTATGGGAGTATGACAAGGAGGCTCAGTAGGATGAGCACAGTGAAAAACAACATTTTATCGAGTGCCGGCACACTGAGTGGCAGTGCTCGAGCAATCGTGACATAGCCTGCGTCCAGCACAAAGAGCGAGCCTAATAGATACAAGTATTGTGCTGCGTACTCAGTAATTGTATGACTCACGCTCCCATCTAAGAGTACGAGTATATTTGCGATAAGCAACAAAAAGCCAACGAGCAACATTCGTACGGTCGTGCCCCAGTATGACAATGCGCCAATCAAATCATGTAACAGTAAATGAGGTGGAGGTGTCGTACGACTCATAATTATGCATTACTATACAGCACTATGTGGGGTTTGGGCAATATGCTTATCGTAACTCATCGAGTTGGCGATTGCGTCGGCGATACCTTTCGGCATTTGCAAATGGCGTATCGAGCCAGGTGTCAATAATCTGCTTCCATGAGGTGTCGTCATCCTGCAGGACGCGCGACGGTAAGCACAGCACATTGCTATCGTTATCATTTCGTGACATTTTGGCTTCGAGCGGATCCCATACCACACATGCACGGATACCTCGGAACCGGTTTGCAGCCATCGCCATACCTTGTCCGCCTGTACATAGCAAAATCGCCCGCGCGTCACCGTCTTCGTCGCCTATGACCTTGAGCGCGGCTGCTTGTGCAAACTCCGGAAAATCGTCATGTGGATCCAGTACTTTGTCGCCGACATCGATGACATCCTCACCTCGCTTACTAAGATACGCGAATACATCTTCTTTGAGATGAAAACCGCCGTGATCTGACCCGAGATATAACTTCATTTAGCCTCCAATTGTTTTTGCCACATCGACAGTAAGTTCAACGAGACGGTTGCTGTAGCCCCACTCGTTGTCATACCACGCTACAACTTTGAGCATATTGCCACCGACGACTGCGGTCAGAGGCAAATCGACGATACAACTGTGTGCGTTGCCCTTGAAATCGCTAGAGACGAGTTCTTCGTCCGTCACATCGAGGATACCTTGATAAAACGGCTCCTTCGCTGCAGCTTTGAAGACGTCATTGACCTCTTCGACAGTGACGTCACGCTTCAACAGCACCACAAAGTCACTCATACTGACGACCGGGGTTGGCACCCGAACACTCAGCCCGCCGAATTTTCCGTCTATCGCAGGGAGCGCTTTACCGGCAGCAATACTCGCACCAGTTGTTGTTGGTACGATGTTTTCAGCAGCCGCGCGAGCTTCTCGTAAATCTTTTGCCGGTGCGTCCTGAAGTCTTTGACTTGCCGTATAGCTATGAACAGTTGTCATCATAGCTTTTTCGATGCCGAAGTGGGACTCAAGCACACCCATGACTGGCGTGATGCAGTTTGTCGTACAACTGGCATTACTGACAATATCGGGAGCAGAAGCAATCTTGTCGTCATTGACACCGAGAACAATCGTCTCGGCACCTTCGCCCTTGGCGGGTGCAGATATGATTACTTTTTTTGCACCAGCTGGATCGATATGAGCTCGTGCTTTTGCGGGATCCACGAAAAAGCCGGTCGACTCGATAACCACATCTACTCCATATTCACTCCAAGGCAGGTTTGCTGGCTCTTTTTCGGCGAGGACTTTGATGTGCGTTCCATCGACAATCAGCTCATCGTCGCTATAGGACACCTCGTGGTGATACTCTCCATAACTACTATCGTGCTTGAGTAAGTGAGCCAGTGTTTTTGTGTCGGTCAAATCATTGATTGCAACGATTTCGAGATCTTTTCGATCAAATGCGATCTTGAACGCGTTTCGACCAATTCTGCCAAATCCATTGATTGCAAGTTTTGCCATGTACCCATCCTTTATACCATTAGCATTTACTATTAGTATATGTGAATACACCCATCGTGACTAGTGGCGTATACTAGATGTATGAAAAAGTGTCAATTATTACAGATAGCTGACCCCTTCTACAATTTGACGCAGCTTGCCGAGTTGAGCCTCGCGATAGATTTCGCGACGCAAAAACACAAAGGCCAAAAACGAAAAAGTGGTGAGCCCTATGTCAGTCACCCCATCGCTGTCGCAGGGATACTTGTCGAGTGGGGCATGGATATCGATACAGTGCTTGCAGGAGTGCTTCACGACACCCTCGAAGACACCGAAACGAGTTTTGAGGAGCTTGAGACGCATTTTGGGCGAGATGTTGCGTTTTTGGTTGATGGCGTCAGTAAAGTCAGCCGAGCGCGTTCGGGTATGCGAGATATTTCTAGCTACTTGCCCGAAACAAAAGACAATCTTACAAAGCTCCTCATTGCAGTCGGCCAAGATGTGCGAGTCATTATCATCAAACTGGCAGATAGACTTCACAACATGCAGACGCTGCGTCATCACAAGCCAAACAAACAGGTCAAAATAGCTCGTGAGACGCTAGAAGTATTCGCGCCAATCGCCGATAGGCTCAACATGGGACGAGTACGAGTCCAGCTGGAGGAATTAGCGTTTTCGTACATAAACCCGAAAGAGTTTACTCATCTCAAGCGAGAGCTCAAGACTCGTCTCGGCAAAAGTCATCGCAAGTTAGCAAAAGTCCGTGAATCCGTCGACAAAAAGTTGATAGAAGAAAAAATACCCCACGAGATGGACGGCCGTATCAAGAGCGTCTATAGCCTCTACAAAAAACTACAAAAAATTCCTGATATCGATGAGATATATGACCTTATCGCTCTTCGCATCATTGTCGATGATACTGCGACGTGCTATCTTACGCTCGGTGTTCTACACGGTATGTACCCCCCTATGGTCAACCGCATCAAAGACTATATCGCGCGCCCAAAGCCAAATGGCTACCAGAGCCTTCACACGACAGTCATGGCTGACAATGGCCAGATCGTTGAGTTTCAGATACGTACTAGCACGATGCATGATTATGCTGAGCGAGGGCTTGCAGCAAGTTTTCATTATAACGAGCAAAAATTTACCGATGCCTACCGCAAAGGACAGATTGCAGAAATGCCGGCTGATCTTCGGTGGATTACAGAGCTCCAGCAAGTGGCTGCACAGCTCCATGAAGGCAAAGAAACCGACGTAGAAAAACTGAAAGTTGATTTGTTTGGTGATCGAATTTTCGTATATTCACCAAAAGGCGACATCTATGACCTGCCCGAGGGTTCCTACCCTCTAGATTTTGCGTACCGTGTCCATAGCGATATCGGTCAACATGCCGCCGGATTTATTATCAACGGCAAAATGGAACCATTTGACTACAAATTGAAATACGGCGACGTCATCGAAGTTATCACTAAACCCGGTGCCAAACCAAAACCACGATGGTACGAAATGATTATCACCGGTCATGCACGCAACAAAATTCGCGCGCAGATCAATAAGATAAAGTCCTAGTCCTGAGCTTTGTATCGTTCAATGCACTCATTGATGATACTCTTTGCTTCGTCAACATCTCCCCAGCCAACAATCTTGGTCGATCCAGGTTTTTTGAGATCTTTGTAGTGGCTGAAATGATGTTCGATTTTTTGCTTCCAGCGACCATGCAAGTCGTCGAGTGATGTAATTGCATTGTCCGTATTGCGGTCATCTTCTGGGACACAAACGATTTTGTCGTCAACCTCACCATCATCCTCGAACTTCAATACCGCAACAACACGCGCTTTCAAGAATACACCGGTAGGTATCGGGTCGTTCGTCAGCACCAGCGTATCGAGTTCATCGCCGTCTTCATCGAGTGTACCTGGTATAAATCCGTAATTTACTGGCTTTGCAAAAATACTTGGCTCGACACGATCGAGCTCAAACGCTGCTACTTTGCGGTTCCATTCAATTTTTAGTGTCGACCATTTTGGAATTTCAATTACTGTATTGATAACGCCTTCACTTACATTACCCGGCGTCAAGACCTTGTTAAAGTCTGGCATTGTAAACACTCCTTTGATTATCTATGGTTCTAGTGTATCAGATGAAACGTATCTCGGCGTATACTATAAAGGTATGTTGTTAATCACCAGTCAGAAGTATTCGCGTGAAGTCATCCGTTCGATCAATCGAGCTCAAACACGGGTGTATGTACTGGCGTTGATAGTACAGCAAGCGCATGATGCAGATACAATCATACACGCGCTCAACGCCGCCGCCCATAGAGGCGTCGACGTTCGACTTATGATGGACTTCTCGACGTATAGCTATCTCAATGGTCATCTAAAACTCAGCGGGATATACACACAGCAGTCTCGTCTTGCGACAGATATGGTAAATCGGCTCCGTTCATCAGGTGTCCACTGTCAATGGCTTGGTATGAATCATTCGTTTTTGTTCGCGGGCAGGACACATGCCAAGTGGATAATTGCAGACAATGAAGTGTATTCTTTTGGAGGCATCAATCTACAACCAGATTTTACACAAGAGGCTGATTTCATGTTGCGGGTGCACGACAAATCTGTGGCCGAAACGCTTGCACGACTGCACCTCTCGATAGCTCAGGCCGACAAGGTCGATGCTGCATTTTTGAGCCAGTCTGTCGGATGCCGGCACGGTACAGTGCTACTCGATGGCGGCATACCTGGCGATTCAATTATTTATCGGCGGGCAAAAAAACTCACCTCCATCGCAAGCCACGTCGTAGTGGTAACGCAATATGCGCCGACTGGCTCTCTCGCAAAATTAATAGCGCAAAAGTCCTACGCAGCGTATTACAACCAGCCAACGTCCCACGACGCGCTCACCAATGCGCTGATTTGGTATGGCAAAAAGCGCTACGGTATCACAAATTCGTATACCAAAGACCGATATATTCATGCAAAGTTTATGATATACACGATGAAGGACGGATCAAAAACCGCAATTACTGGCTCACATAATTTCATTTCGTATGGCGGCTGGCTCGGGACGCGCGAGGTTGCACTCGAAACATCAGATGCTGAAATTATCGCTCAACTAGAGTCATATCATGAGAGATATATTGCATAACTGCGCTAAACCCATATACTAAACCTTATGTTGATTATTGGTCATAGAGGTGCTGCTGGCGAGAAACCAGAGAATACTCTCTCGGGTATTCGCGAAGCCCGCCGTGCGGGGGCAGACATGGTAGAATGCGACGTGCGTCTCACAAAAGACAATATTGCAGTCTTATGCCATGACACCTCTCTAAAGCGCACCCATGGCATAGATGCCAAAATTCGAAACCACACCTACAAGGAACTCAAAAAGCGGACGGCTGGGAGTGACTCACCAATTTGCACACTTGAAGAGGTATTCGGAGACAGCCTCGGAAAAATTCTTATCAATATCGAACTCAAAGATCGCCATAGCGGTCTTGCAACACTCGAGCTGCTCAGAAAGCCAGAATATAAGCCCCATGCCGATATGGTGTTGCTCACCTCATTTTCGGTCCGTGAGCTCATACGAGTCAGAAACCTCAACAGCAAAGTCAACCTCGGACTCTTGATGCGTTTGAACCCGTTTTCGTTTCTGGCGTGGGAGCGAAAATTGCACTTGAGTGCAGCGGGGTTCCATAGACTTCACCTCAATAAGCTTGCAGTCGAGGCAGCTCATCAGCTTGATATATTTGTATTCGTCTATACTGTCAATCGCAAGGGCGCACTCAAACATTTACAGGCCAAGGACGTCGATGGCGTTGTGACAGATTTTCCGGCAAAATTTGTCAAAAAGAAGTAACTACGAGGCTGTTTTGCGTGCGTGATCCTCTAGGTACTCGCGAATTTTGAGCGCAGCAGTTGCGCCCTCACCTACCGCTGAGGCGATTTGGGCCGTGGCGCCACTGCGGACGTCGCCACTGGCGAATACACCCGGCATAGTTGTCTGCAAGCCACTGTCGGTTTCGATAAGGCCGACCTCATCAAGCTTGATTTTGCTGTCTTTGAGAAATTCTGTATTTGGTTTGAGACCTACAAATACAAATACGCCGTCTACATTGAATTCTACTCGCGTGCCGTCTTTTGTGCCGACGACCATATCGACGTTCTTGCCATCGCTCGCAACGATCTCATCGGTAGTTGTGGCGAGATGTACGGTGATTTTGCCCTCAGAGACAGCCTTATCGAGCTCATGCACTAGGACGTCACTAGCTCGAAGCTGAGATCGCACGAGGAGGTCAATATGGGTCGTAAATCGTGTCAAGAATAGCGCTTCTTGTACTGCAGAATTACCACCACCGACTACGGCCAATCGCTTGTCACGATAAAACGCCCCGTCGCATGTGGCGCAGTAATGCACACCGCGCCCGTAGTACTCAGCCTCACCTGGAACGCCAATTTTTTTATAATCACTACCGGTCGCAATCAATATAGTCTTTGCCTTGAGTATCTCGTCAAAGGCTGTTACGACTTCTTTGTGATCGCCTTTATCCACAATTTTCATCACTTCACCGTAGCGAATATCTGCACCAAACCGTTTTGCCTGAGCTTCAAGCTCCTCGGCCAGCTTCATGCCTTCGATACCTTTGCTAAATCCTGGGTAATTGTCAACCCAGTCTGTGATTGCTGCTAGCCCACCGACTACACCTTTTTCTAATAGGACTGTATCAATATCTTCTCTCGTCGTGTAGACCGCTGCACATAGCGCACTCGGGCCTGCTCCGATCATAATAACATCGTGAAGTTTTGTATCCTCGGCCATCACGCAACCGCCGCCATCAAGGCACCAGGGTTCCAGCCAATCGACGCAATCTGCTCATCGCCTCCATCTTCGCGGACCGTGACCACCGGCACTGTTCGTGCACCACTCTTTGCGACAATAGCTGCCTCGGCATCTGGGTTTTCATCGAGATTGACGACTCCATACGACTTGCCTTTCATATCCAGCAATTTTTTTACCTGCACACAGTACACACAAGTTGTGCGAGTGTAGACAGTGATTTCTTTTGCCATAGGGAGCCTCCGTTTATTTTATAGAATAACGATACTACCAATTATATAGTGTCTATGCATAAGAGCAATACGCTATATATTGTGTTTTTTACTATTCTGACTGGTATTTACCGACTACTCGAACCGCAAACACCAAGTCCGCATCGACAGGAATCTCACCGCCTTGCGGGGGATTTGCGCCATAGCCTGCATCGCTAGGAATATAGATAAGCCGTTCGCCGCCAACTTTCATACCGACAAGCCCTTTACCAAATCCAGGTACAAACCCACTTGTGAGTGAGCGGTATGGAACACCCTCAGCATAATTATTGCCACCAGCAAACTCCTTGGCGTCAGCAGCAAGCACTCCTTTATAGAACAGTTCGACGCAGTCTCCAGCTGCAACTTCATCGCCTTCACCGACAGTGATATCCTCGGTACGCAGTTCGTTGATTTCACCGGCAGGTTCTATGGCGGGAGCTGATGGAGCTGGTTCTAATTTTTTGTCTTCGACAGGACCAGCTGGACATAACTCTTGTTGCCGCTGGAATTCAGCAAGTTGCTGTTCGTATTCGCGCTGTTCAGCAGTTTTTACAGGTGTGCTACTGCTTGGTAACATAAATATAAAAAATGAGCCAAGTGTACCGACTGCCATTACGATTGCAATAATCCAAATACCGGTACGCTGAGCATTACTCGTCGATGAAGCCATGAAATATACCCTCCAATTGTTATCTAGTTTCTATTATACATCGATTTCGAAATCTTTGAGGCGCTTCTTTGCGCGTTCCGTACTACCAGACTGAAGTTGCAGTAGCTCAGCGTATATCCCCCCAGTATCAGCCAGCTCGTCTGGGCTCCCTATCTCGTCGATCCTGCCCTGACGGAGCGTCACAATAGTATTGACGCGCGCGATGGTACTCAAGCGGTGGGCGATGATTATGGTAGAGCGGCCTTTCATAAGCCGATTGAGCGCCTGTTGTACGAGTGCTTCAGCTTTGCTATCGAGGCTACTTGTTGCTTCGTCAAGTATCAGTATCGGCGCATCCTTGAGAATAGCCCGCGCGATTGCAATCCGCTGCTTTTGACCGCCGCTTAGTTTGATACCACGCTCGCCAATTTGCGTATCAAATCCATCTTCGAGTTTTTGGATGAACTCTAGGGCGTTTGCCGCTCGGGCGGCATCTTCAATGTCTTTTTCGCTTGCTGCTGGTTTGGCGTACGATATATTTTCTCGTATGGTCCCGCTAAAGAGCGCAGGGTCCTGAAAGACTACTGCGATATTTTGACGGAGACTATTTTGTGACGCGTCTCGTATATCGATGCCATCGATTCGTATTGTTCCTTCGTCGGGCTCATACAATCTCAATAGGAGGCTTGTAATCGTCGTCTTACCTTCGCCGCTCTCGCCTACCAATGCGACTTTTTCGCCAGGCTCAACAACAAATGATATATCATGCAGCACCCGACCGCTTGACTCGTAGCCGAATGATACCGCATCAAATACTACCTGGCCGTCGGTAGACTTGAGTGTCTTCGGACGCTCAATATCAGTAATTGCTGGTTTGAGCTCCATGACTGCAAAGTAATCCCGACTGCCAGCAATTGCTTTTTGTGTATTATCGACAATAAAACTCATATTGAATATTGGGAAACGCATCATGTTTATCAGCTGTATCAGCAAGACCATTTCACCGAGCGAGAATCGCCCATTTGCCGTAAAGATAAATATGTACGCAAAAATCGCAAAAAAGATTACGTTCAACACCAGCCGACGACCGATATCCATATTGTGCCAATACTTTGATTGCTTGTAGGTAACATCTACTGTTTTTTTGAAATTCTTTTTGAAATGGTTGAGCTCAAGTCGCTCCTTAATAAAGCTCTTGACGACACGAATCTGCGATATAACTTCAGCAAATCTTCCGCTCGCGAGATCTGTTGCAAGGTTTTTTTCTTCTTGCCATTTTTGCCATTTGGTACTAGATTTTGCCGTCAAGAACATAAACGCTGGATATAAGATGACCAACAGCGCCGCAAGCTCCCAGCTATAAAAAAGCACGATAAATAACGTCAAAATCATCGTCAAAAACATCTGGAAGAAGTTATTTGCAAACATATTCGCAAACTGAGAGACCTCTGTAATCGTACGGTTGAGCCGATTGATTATCGTACCAGTCAACTCTGCATCGTAGTAAGACTGTGGTAGCGTCAGCAAGTGCGAGTAGTATTTTTCGCTGAGCTGTTTTTTGAGCTTTGCGCTCATAATGTCGCCGAGATATCCACCCCAGTTGGTAAATAGCGTATTCGCAACATCTACTACAAATAACCACACGGCAATCCAGAGGGCACCCCATACATTTGGAACACCAGATTCAATTGAGGCGACGATAAGATCAGTTGCAGCCTTGATCAGAAATGGCGTCGCCAATGCAGTCAACGACATCAGTACTGAAAAAACGACAATACCTGCATAATACGGCCACAGATTGCTTGAATAACTCAAGACTCGCCACAAAACTCGCATCAGATTCGCTCAGCCTTGAGTTTTGTATGTGCTTTTGCGGCCACTTTGTCTAAGAGTCGAGAGACGTCTTTGTCGGTGAGGGTTTTTTTGTAGTGAGTCACTTCTATGCGCAGAGTAATGGTCTTTTCTGTCGTATCGTTTTGAGCTTGATATATAGTCTTTCCATCGACGTTCACACGTATATCGTCGCCTAAAGAGAGTGTGTCTAGCGTCACGCCATAGACATCGTCGTATGAAACATTCTTACTCACACGTAGAGATATGTCCTGTGTGATCGAGGGATAGCGAGACAACGCGTAATAGTGCGAAGCCTGCGCCTGAGTCGCTTCAGTTAGCCCCGCGAAATCCAAGGTCATTGCTGCGGAATATTCCGGCAGCTTAAAGTTTCGTACTGTAGACGGCTTTAGCTCACCCACCATACCGACGAATAATCCGGAAGTTGTGGTGACCATCGCGCTCCGCGCAAGATCAAACGGCGCAGTCACAGGATAATCAAGCGTGCTATCAGCTGGTTCAAAGACTACTTCGCTTCCGAGGTCTGCCAGTAGCTGAGAGACAAGTCTGCGCATATAGTAGAATGCGGCTCCTTGACGCGGCTTTTTGCTCGCGTATACACCATCTACAAAGCCCATTTCGGCTGGCAATCCATTGTCATCGTCATAGTGATACTTTTTGTTGTGGCCTTTACCTATCTCGTAGAGCACGAATTCATCATGGCCGGATTTGATATTCATGTGCACTTTGTCGAGTAGGCTCGGCAGCACACTGAGGCGATAATATTGTAGCTCTGGGCTCAATGCATTGCTTAAACGAAACGCCTGGGAGAGATCTTGATTCGCCCCTACAATGACCTTCTCGTGCACAAAACTATACGTCAGCACCTCGTTGGCACCATGGCGTTTCATGCTATCTCGTATGCGTTTTTTTAGCTCTATGGCTGCATTCGTCGGTGTCGGCTTGGCTGTACGAATCGGTAGATTTTTCGGAAGTTTATCAAACCCGTATAAACGACCGACTTCTTCGACTATATCCTCCGGATCATGAATATCTGTGCGCCAAGCTGGTGCTTTGTAGGCAAAAGAGTCTTTGTCTTTTGCAATAATTTCAAAACCCACATTTTCAAGTAGTGTCGTCATATCAGCACGAGTAAGACTGGAGCCAAGACGATTATTCACAAACGTCGCAGATGTGATAGCAAAATCTTTCATGGGCATAACTTCAGACACAACTGCGTCAGAAGCATGCTGCTTCGCCGTATGGAGGACATCGAAGATTTTACTCGCAGCTTGCGCACCGGTCACGTCAGACAGTACCGCCATGAGACGCTGCAGCACATGTTCGTTCACTTCTGGGGACTGGCCTTTATTGAACCGAGTAACTGCATCAGTGAACAATCCGTATCGCATGCTCATTCGTCTGATGGTATACATATCAAATGTCGCACACTCTATCACGACACGAGAAGTAGACGCAGAAACTTCACTATCGCTTCCCCCCATAACTCCAGCCAGGCCAACCGGACCATCGCCATCAACTATCACTATGTCGTCGGTTTGTAACTGATAGGATTTACCGTTGAGCAATGATACTTTTTCGCCATCCTTGGCATAGCGTACGCCGAGGGTTGAGCCTTGTAGTTTGTCGTAATCATACGCATGAGTCGGTTGACCAGTCAAAAACATCATATAATTCGTAATATCGACGACGTTGTTTATCGGCTTACCTCCCATCGCAACGAGAGCAGTTTTGAGCCACATCGGGCTTTCCCCTACCTTGACTTTGTCCATACACACTGCCATAAAGCGAGGTGCCGCTTCTGGACAGTCGTTATGCACAGATAGTTTCATCGTCGATGCATGCGATATATCTGATGCTTTGTCGTACCACGACGGTTCTTCGAACCGTTGATTATATATACCAGCAATTTCGCGCGCGACTCCAAGTTGACCAAACAAGTCCGGGCGATGTGTGAACATTTTATTTTCTATATCTATGACGTGGGTAGTAAGCCCAAAGACATCAGCGAACTTTGTACCTAAGAGGTTGTCAAATGTTATTTCCGCCAAATCGGAATCGCGCATAGTACCCACAAGTGCATCAGACACAAAATCATCAACGGTGAGCTCAACAATCCCACTGTGGTCTGTGCCAATCCCTAATTCATCTGCAGCCGCAAGCATGCCATTGCTCAGTACGCCTCGTATTTCTCTCGTGTCGAGCACAAACGGCTTTGCCTCGTCATAGCTAGACGGCACAGTAGCGCCTGGCGGCAGCCACACTGCAACCATACCACCACGTACATTCGGCGCACCACACACGACCTGGATTAGGCCGAATTCATCTCTTTGGATATCTTTTACCGCGCCACCGTCATCAATCATACATACGCTCAATTTGTCAGCATTTGGATGTTTTTTGCAGCCCGCAACGATAACAATCAATGCGTCGGAATATTTTGCGCCGAGGTCAATAATTTCTTCGACACCACCGAGCTGCGAATTTACTCGAGCGACTAGCTCTTGCACCGGCGGAAGTTCAAAGTCGACCAGCTGCTGAATTGTATACAAACTAACTTTCATATCAAAACTGCCTCAAAAAATGTAATTTTGCTGATTGTAAGTGTCGAATATCTTCAATTTGGTATTTCATCATCACGAGTCGATCGATGCCACACCCAAATGCAAACCCAGTAAATTTTTCTGGATCAATACCTGCTGCCTTTAGAACATTTGGATGAATCATCCCACAGCCAAGCAACTCTACCCAGCCCTCGCCAGAACATACCTTACAGCTCGCATCTTGCCCCTTACAAAACGGGCAACTAAGCGCAAACTCAAATGATGGCTCAGTAAACGGAAAATAATACGGATTGACTCTGACACTCAGTTCGGTTTCGTAGTATGATTCCAAAAAACTTTGCAATGTCGCAATCAACATTCCTGCATGGACACCCTCGCCGACATAGACACCTTCTACTTGATAAAACGTGTGTTCATGACGAGCATCAAGATCTTCATTTCGAAATACTCTGTCCGGGACAATCGCCGCGATAGGCTCGCTATTTTCAACTAGATTTTGCTTATATTTCTGTAAGACTCTATGCTGCATTGTGCTTGTATGTGCAGGGGCAATAAAGGCATCACCGCGGCTATCTTTCTCTTCAGTCATAAACGTGTCATAGTCATCCCTCGCTGGGTGCCCTTTTGGGAAATTCAGCGATTCGAACATATGAAACTGGGTGTCAATCTCACGGGATTCCTCTACCGCAAAACCCATACGTTCAAAAATATCTGCGACACGGTTGATTTCTTGTGTAAGTGGATGAATAGAGCCACTACTGCCCGGTAGCAATGCTGGCATATCGGCATTGATATCCATTGGTGCAGTGACATCGATCGGTTCTTTCTGTGTAGCGACATCAGCTTCTGTAGCAACCATTTCTTTGAGCTCATTTTGCAGTGCATTGATCGCTTGTCCAATCGCAGCCCGATCGGCCGGGTCAGCCTGTGGAATCAATGCAAATAGCTTTTTCAGTTCAGGTGCTTTTAAAATATCGCGCTTCGTTTCGAGCGTTTCGTACGTGGCAAGCAGTGCAGTCCGAGCTGCAGCGATTTTCTTCAACATGCTACTTTATAGTTTACCGCGCAAACAAAAGATATACCACACCTAGCACAACCACAGCTGCGACCAGAGCAATTATTGGTCCCAAATACTGTGATTCGTGAGAATTATTTTCGTAGTTACTGGTAGGCTTTTCGTATTCAAGTGGTTTTTCATTTTGCAATTTTTCTCGCAAATCCGCAGTAATCTTTTGCTGCAATTCAGTTCGTTGTCCTTGTTGTCGAATAAATAATCCCATACGTATGAGTATACACGCACAAGAGTGAAATATGCTATACTACCGTCATAGTTTAATAAGGGAGTAGAATCTATGGCAACAAAAGCCAAATCCACGTCGAAAGCACGTAGTGCAAAGACAACTCGGCCTGCATCGGGGGCAGCTGCACGGACCTCAAAAAAATCAACAGTTGCAAAAGCACGCGCAACCGTCGCGCAACCTGTGACAAAACAAAAGACATATCGATTTAGTGACGAGTTATCTGGTACGCAGGTACTTGGCGAAATGATCGGTACGTTCCTGCTGGTCGCACTCGTCGCTGCAACTGGTGGCAATGCATTCTTGATTGGTATCGGTCTGATTGTTATCGTCGCAATGTTCTTTAGTATTTCTGGCGCACACGTAAACCCAGCCATTACGTTTGGTTTGTTTGCGATGCGAAAGATTTCAGCAGCAAAAATGGTGTTTTACTGGATGGCGCAGTTTGTCGGTGCACTTGCCGCTATTGTCGTCACCTACGCGTTTGCACAGACAAAGTTTGAGATTTCTCTTTCCAGCTTTACGCAGTGGCACTGGGCAATCTTTGCCGCCGAAGTAATCGGTGCAGCAATCTTTATGTTTGGGGTTGCGGCAGCCGCTCAACGCGCTCAGACCGATACAGACAAAGCAGTTGGCATGGGTCTTTCACTCTTCGTCGCACTGCTTATCTCATCGGCACTTCTGCAACAAGCTGCAAGCGCTGTCAACGCGCAACAGACTGAATCTACGACAACGCAAGACCGTATTCTGCGAGTAAACGGTACGACCGTAAACCCTGCAGTTGCGCTCAGCCTTAGCGAGACAGACACAAGCAACGTCAATCCACTCACTGGCGAATCGACAGGAGAAAGTTCGACTGCTAGCCGATTGACATTTGAGGTCATTTTGGGGGCACTGCTTGGCGCTGCTCTCGGTGGACGGCTCTACATGTTGCTCAATCGCAACGCGCCACGCGTCTAAACCACGACCGTAGCATAATAAAACACCTCAGCGCAGGAGGTGTTTTTTATTCGTCGAGTGATGGCTTATCTACAAGAAGCGCACTGACACTCGGGTTGGTGTCGGCAATTTTGATGACATCTTTGTCCATGCGCTGGAGGGACTTATGTGCATTGTTATAGTGGCCGACGCTCGTCGATAACGTTGCACCAAGTTTTTGCATATATGTTTCGTGCGCTGCAATATGTTTGCCGAGCTCGGCAACTCGTTTTTGGATATCTTTTGCCTGACTCTCAATCTGTAAACTCTTCAATCCCTGCATCACCGTCTGGAGGTAGGCTAGCAATGTCGTAGGACTCACGATGATGACTTTGCGATCAACGAAAGCATATTCTATCAAATCTCTTGTATTTGTACCGGTTGAGCCGACATCGTTGACAAGCAAATCATAGTAAATCGCTTCGCTGGGTATAAACATAAACGCATAATCTAGTGTGTTCTCGGCCGGGCGGATATATTTACTGGTTTCGTCGATACGTTTTTTGACATCAGACTTAAATATCTTTACCAGCTCATCACGACGCTGTTTGTCTTTGGCCTCGACAAGACGATTGTAGTTCTCAAGGCTAAACTTGCTATCTATTGCGAGAATTCTATTGTTGTCGAGCTTTATGATCGCATCGACAATTTCGCCGTCCTTGAACTTATACTGTGTTTCGTACACACCTGGAGGCAATACGTTGCCAAGTACCGTATCCAAGTAATATTCACCAACCCCACCGCGTTGTTTTGGATTTTGTAGAACATTTTGGAGTGTTTTTAGCTCTGTCGTGACATCGACTACTCGACGGTTTGTTTCATCCAGTCGCGTAAGTCGATTGGACACATCGGCAACCAATTTTGCGCTCTCGCTCAGTTGTTTTTGCATACTCGTTTGCATCATGGTCTGAGATTTATCAAGACGATCAGAAACGGTAGTCTGCAATCCTTCCTTGAGTAATTCAATAGAACGATTGATTTCTAGCAGGTCCTGTTTGAGCAGCATCGACGCGTCCGATTGGCTCGGACGACGTGAATACACCACAAAGGCAGCAGCCACTGCAATTCCCAAGATTATGGCAACAAATACAACTATATCCATGCCACTAGTATACGCAATTTATACTGCCATAAGCAAAATACGTACCGCGAGAACACTCACGACGGTCACCCCGAGCGCAATAGGAAACGAGCTGAGACGGTTGATCCATGTATACAACAGGTAGCTCAGACCGACTACGAGCCCGCTATATAGCATTGCAATCCACCATGTCGTACCGTCAAGCCAGTGTAGTGAGTTCCACGCAGTCAGTACTGCTGCAATGACAACCAAGAGAGGCCTGAGAACCCCTGTCTTTATCAGAAGCAGCAAGCCGGCCGCATGAGCTACGATGGTAGCACTCACCATCGAGTAAGTTGCGACATTTGTGCAATACTGCGCATCAGCAGGCTGGCACAATACTGGCGAAAATACATAACTATCCAAAACTCGAGTGAGCACGAGTGCTATGATGCCAGCCCCCAGGCCAATGACAAATGATTGGGCCGCACCAATGGGCGACATTGAAAAGTAATCCAAGTAACGACGATAGTCCATATATACACCTTTCTTTTGTACAACTATACCGTATAGTTGCATACTTAGCAAAGTAATCTTATTTATCGTGTTTATGGTATTTTATGTACCATACAGCGCCGACGAGAGCGGCGATGATTCCCCCTGCAATATCTATTGGGGCGTGTACCAGCGCTGCAACTCTCCCTGCAGCCATAACGAGCAATATCGCCGTCAGAGCCAATACTACTCTACGATACGGAGTGAGGGCCCAGAGCATCAGCACAATTACTGCTCCGAGCAACACATGATCCGACGGAAATCCTGGATTGTCAATATACGATGCGCCTGCACTTACTCCTTGTTGGATATACGGCCGGACTGTCGAAGGCTGGTACACAAGACTCATCATTTTTCCTATCAATAGCGAAGTGAGTCCCGCCATAATAGCGAGCGGCACCGCTTGAGTAAAGAGCTCACGGTGACGTATGACAAAATGATATACGCCTACGATTCCTGCAACGATGACCATGACGAGCAGTGCACCGTCAGCCGCGACTCGTACCAACACGTCCATTCTCAAGTGCCTCCTTCTTAGAAAATGCTACCGAACTCACAATAGAGAGCCCGACAATTATTAACCCGGCTACTCCTGCGATTACTTCGGGTATGTCTACAAATATACCGATCAGCAACACCAGCGCCAAGATACTTATTGTATAATGCGCGCCGTGTTCGAGGTATCTATAGGCGTGCAAGACTCTTTTTCTCACCATAAATATCGTCAGAGAACGCACCCACAACGCACCGATGCCTAGCCCAATGGCTATAATTACGACTTCCTTGGTCACCGCAAACGCACCGATAACACTATCAAAGCTAAAGCTGGCATCCAATATTTCTAAATATACAAACGACATAAAACCTGCCATACCAGTACGGGCGACGACTTTGCCCTTGTTGAGGTCTGTCTGGTGTTTGGCAAAGAGTTCCGCGAGTCCGTGCACTATTATGTAAAGCCCAATACCGACAAAACCTGCAACTAGTGTGTCACGCGGATGCGGGTTCCACGGCGAGAGTGCTATCGCGACATTTGTGATGACGCAAATTGTCGTATATAACCACCACCGACTCATATCTTGCAGTGGTTTCTCGATAATATCTATCCAACGAATATGTCGTTTTGGATCAAAAAAGAAATGCAGTGCCAGCATCAGCAGGAACATGCCTCCGAACGATGCAATTGCGGCATGTGCATCATTGAGCTCATCAGCATAACGATCTGGTTGTTGCAGCGCAAGATCAATCACCTGACCAGCCGGCAAACCAGCGGTCACCATCACTATCACAATCGGGAAGACAAGGCGCATTCCAAACACGGCAAGAAATATACCGACCGTAATAAACATCTGTTGCCAAAATCGAGACACCGTTGCAAGAACTTTTGCATTGATGATGGCATTTTCAAAACTAAACGTCACTTCAACCAAAATTAATACGAGCGCAATAAATGCTTTTTGGGGTCCGAGATAGTGCCAGACTGCCAACAATGAAGCTATGGTGATCAAGGCCGAAATAAAAAATATTCTAAATGGGTGGTGAGAATCGAATAGTTTACGCATCACATTAACTATAGCGCATTTATCATCCATTGAAAGTATTGCGCATTGCGGGCGAAGCCTTTACAATACCAGGTCGGTATGCAAGAAGCGACAACAATTATATTCACGGAAATTACTGAATTTCTCACCGTTCCAAATTCGATGAGATCCCTGCTTATATTGGTGGTATCTATCCTCCTAGCCTATTGGGTAAGTCATTATGTCGCGCGGATTATCATAAAAGTCGCGCAGATTATTGCTGTACGTTCAGATAATACTAACGATGATGAAAAACGGTTTCAGCTGCGGCGCGTCGAGACATACTTCAGTGTTGCGATTGCCTTAGTCCGAGCGCTGATAGTTGGGTTTGCCGCATTTTATGCGTGGCAATTCTTTAGCCCTGGTGCAAATTTGTCTGCGGCAACAATTGGTGCAAGTGCATTTTTTATTGTGACAGCAGGTGCCACGATTGGTATGGTACTAAGAGACTTGACTGCTGGCTCAAGCATGATAATCGAGCGTTGGTTTCATGTCGGTGATTTTATACGTATCGAACCATTTATAGATGTCGGTGGTGTTGTCGAAAGAATGACACTGCGATCGACCAAACTACGCAGCCTCAATGGTGAGATTATCTGGCTACACAACCAGCATATTCAAGGAGTGAAGGTCACCCCTCGTGGGCTTCGTAGAATTGCGGTAGACATATTCGCAAACAACGAAAAAGTTGGGAAGAACCTTATCGAAAAAGTAATTGCAACCATGCCCGTCGGTACGCTCAAGCTCGCCGCAAAGCCACAAATCGTCGCGACAGAGCAATGGAGCGACAAGCTTTGGCATTTTGTCGTGATTGGAGAGACCACTCCGGGCCGCGAATGGCTGATGGACAACTACTTCATCGAAGCGCTAGAAGCCGTTGATGAGCGGCGAAAAGGCCCCCGCACATTTGTGCGCAAGCCTCTTGCGCGGTTTTCGGACATCGCAGCAGAAAAGAGTTTCAAGCGCGCCATTCGACGCCAGACCACGTCTCGTTGAGGCCCAATACATTGTCATACCTCCGCAATAATTGTATAACAAGGCTATAACCAATAGGAGGTGCGCATGGTAATAGTAGCAACACTATTAATTGCCGCTGGACTGGTAGTAGGTCTGATGGGCACCAAACTCTTCAGAGTTATGTACCCCTCATAGGTCTTGTCGGCGGATCGTTGCCGTACGTCTCACATGATATACGTTTTACCTCATCGGCAACTGTTTCATCACCTATCCGTGACGGAAAGATGAATAAAACAGTCGAGTAAACTCGGCTCGACTTTGACTTTCTTTTTAGAAAATCAAAGTGTTTATCTATGGACTACGGCTTGAGTGTATCAGCGATCTGCTGTTTTGCGGCGTCAACGGTTTTTTGGTCGGGGATCATCACATAGAGTGGCATTGCGCCCATGCTGTAGGTTGGCGAGGTGGCACCGGCACCGTCGACGTCTATCGAGGTAACCTGCCAGCGCTTCATGTCGTCTAGCTGCCTGTTGGCAAGCGTGGTAAGCGAGGCTTCGCTAATATTGGTTTGGACAGAACCTTGGAGGGTACCAAGGAGCGAAG
>CAZIEB010000005.1:19201-38591 GCA_964538665.1 uncultured Candidatus Saccharibacteria bacterium | reverse complement strand
TCGAACCAATATCTGCTCCTTAGGACGGAGTTATTCTATCCGTTGAACTACCGGGGCGTATCACTATTATGTCACATGATGGTTCGCTTCCAGCTGGAAGGCGTTCCGCTTCGCCGCTGGCGAATGCTCACTATTTCCGTTTGCCCCGTTCTCATCCGCTAATAGCGGATTGTGAGAGGGGCGGCACTACACGAACCAATATCTGCTCGCAAAGGAGCGGAGTTATTCTCGACCGCCAGAACTACCGGGGCGTACTTGTATTATACCTTGTGTTCAGTCTGCTTCGCAGGATATGCTTAAAACCAGAGTAAGCTGATAGGGTATTTAATCAGTTTTCTTAGGCTTTTTTTCTACTATGCGGCCGCGCACGATAGGCCCGTGGGCGGTTTCATAGTCTCCATACAGCTCATCATCCTTGAACCAAAGAACAATTTCTTGAACCGCCTCTTCAGGATTACCAGATGCATGCAATATATTCGGAAGCGTTGCACCTATTGGGTTTGTGTATGCGCGAGTTATATGGGTGTAGTCGCCTCTAATAGTGCCTGGGGCAGAATCCTTTGGGTCGGTCGTTCCGACCATCTTTCGTACATGGGCAACTGCTTCTACTCCCTCTAGGACAAATGCAATCACTGGGGTCTCAGTCATTTGACTGAGTGTAACGTTATAAATATCTTCCCCCCAGCGACTTATGAGATTACTAATACCTTCATAGTGTTTATGAAAATGCAGCTCATCAGGCGCAACCATTTTCATGGCAATAATTTTTAGTCCTGCTCGTTCAAACCGAGTAATAATTTCGCCCACTAAACCGCGCTGAATCGTATCCGGTTTTAGGATAATAAGCGTTCTTTCCAAAATATACTCCTTTACGAATTGTATCCTTTAGAACTATTGTACCAGAAGCTCCGCGAGCAGTACTACGGCGAGGCCGATGCGGTACCAGCCAAATATCGCAAGTGGGTGCTTCTCCAAAAATCGCATCAAAAATCCGACTGCCAGCAATCCTGAGATGAGCGCAGCGACATTGCCCCATATGAGAGCATCCATGTTTGCGATAAAGTATGCCCTGTCGTCGGTTTTGACGAGCAACTTCGTAATTACCCCGAGCATAATTGGAATCGAGACCAAAAAGCTAAACTCGGCGGCTTTTGCGGCAGACAGCCCCATCATGCGACCGGCGATAATCGTACTACCGGACCGAGAAGTCCCGGGGATGAGCGCGACGACTTGCGCGAGGCCGATGATAAGTGCTCGCTTCGGCGTCAGCTCGCTACTGTCTCCGGCTGGTGACAGTTTTGGTAACTTTTCGAGGATAATGAGCAGAATACCGACGACAATTAGCATCACGAGTACCGTCCACGGGCTACTAAAGAATGGATTCGACTCTATAGTACTGGCAAACGTAAAGCCGATCGCACCGGCAGGTAGCATCGCAATGGCAATATTTCGTGCCAAACGATAGTCTTTGCCGGACACGACCTGCGTGATGATACTGATGATTCGCGTTCGAAAATAAATCATCAGCGCCAATACCGTACCCAGGTTTATCCATTCGAGAAATAAATGGCTACTCGCCCCCGACAAAAAATATTGCGCGATGACGAGGTGGCCCGAGCTAGAAATCGGGATAAACTCAGTGAGCCCTTGGATGATACCAAGCACAATAGCTTCGAGTACACTCATGTCTACAATTGTACCGTAGATGTCGCAAAATATCTGTAAAACCCTTATGATGGAACTATGGCAGCCCATTACTTCTCAGAACTCATCAGCGAATTTATCGAGCACCTCGAAGTTGAGCGTGGACGTAGCCAGAAAACCGCTGAAAATTATTATTTGTACTTGCAGCGTCTTATTGAATTTGCGGGCGACGAGCCTATCACGACGCTCGATGCAGAATTGATACGCAAATGGCGTCTATGGCTCAATCGCTACACCAGCGCACAAGGCGAGCCCCTGAGTCCTATCACACAGAGTTACCATCTCATTGCCCTGCGCAGTTTCCTCAGCTACTGCTCAAAACGAGGTATCAAAACGCTCACGCCAGAAAAAATCGAACTTCCTCGTGTGCGCAAAAAACAAGTGACATTTCTGAGCGGCGAAGAGGTCGAACGCCTTATCGAAGCGGTCAAAACACAGGATATTACAGGGGTCAGAGATAGGGCTATAATTGAACTACTTTTTTGCTCAGGACTGCGCGTAAGTGAGCTTGTCAACCTCAACCGAGACCATATCAATCTCAAACGAGGTGAATTTACCGTACGCGGTAAAGGCCAGAAAGATCGACCTGTTTTTATCAGCCCTGAAGCCAGTGAATGGCTCGCAGAGTATCTCAAAACTCGTACCGATACGTATATGCCATTGTTTATACGCTATACTGGCGCACCTTCGACTGACTCTCGTGGTGGTGATATGCGGCTGACCCCGCGCACTATCCAGCGCATTGTCAGTAAATACGCACGCGCCGCTGGCATCACTAAGCATGTCTCCCCTCACTCGCTGAGGCATAGTTTTGCGACAGACCTACTCATGAATGGCGCCGACCTGCGCAGCGTACAGAGCATGCTTGGTCATAGCAATATTGCGACGACACAGGTCTACACACATGTGACCGACCCTCATCTCAAAGAAGTCCACCGTCGGTTCCACCGTTCGCACGAAGAAGACTAGTCAGGAAGTGGACACGCGCCGCCGGGGCCAGAGATACCGGACGCATTGACGCCAAATGCTTTGCAGATAGTCCCAGAGCCAGGATCAGTGCCGTTTGACTCTACGACATATTCTGGCACGCTGATGTTTGGTGCAAATTTGACCCGAGCTTTGAGCCGCCTGAGGGTATCGCCAGATTTACCAGTGACGTCTATCTCTGGCTGCACCATCATGAATTCAATCGGTGCGTCCGACGCATCGAGGAGCGATACCTGGACATTTACAGGCTTATGCACGGCTGTGAGGCGGAGGAAATATCGGTTGTTGGCTGTATCGACAGGATTGAAACCGGCCAATCCGCTACTGCCACCAATATCAAGAGTTACGTTACACGAATAATCGGTCGCTCCCGATGTACAATTAGTTGTCGGGACCAGAACTAAGTCTTTTGGATATACTGTTCCTACGAGGCTAGGATAATCATGAGAAAACATTGATGAGTCATACGCGCCAGGAGACCCTGGTACGGTAGTGGTACGAATAAATCCAGTCGCCGATGTTACTCCTTGTATGCTCGTAGTATTGGGCACCTTGATAAGTTGCAACCGCATAAAAGTCGGAAGCCCCTCAGCTGCGAGAGCGGGGACACTTGGGTTGCCTGCCACTGACTTATTGGCGTCAACTAGCCCATCAGTGCCGTGCCGGTGCCACTTAACATTTATTTTTTGGAAAGGTGTTGCTGAATCAAGTGGCACTATCGCGCTTTTTGTCGGCCTGGCCATAGCTTCATACGTAGGGGTGTTTGGCTTGATGGTGAGACATGTGTAGTACTGCTCGTCGAGACCGTCAGTCTTGACGAGGCCAGACGTCTCTATACCAAGTGCATTTGCAATATTCGTATCTGCATAAATATCATCACAATCCTGCGTGGCAATCGCGTTTTTAATCGCATCTTTAAGTAAATCACCGTCCGGTAACGAATTGTACAAAAGTATCGCCCGTTTGCCATCCTCAATGCCTGCTCTGGCGGCAGCGAGTGCAGAATTTGAGGAACTATTGTCCTGAGCTTGTCGAGCCTCGAGCGCTACCAAGCGCAAAAAACCAACCGTTACAATACTCGCAACCACTATAAAGAACATCAACGTAAACATCGACACAAATCCAGCCTGTGGGTGTCTGCGTGCTGTCCGGGTAGTGTGTTGCATATGATAATCTCCTCGTGTAAGTATAGTATACCGCTTATGGTGTGTACACTGTTGTTGAAAATTCCGCCTTGGCACAAGTATCGTTGCCCGGCTTACAGACATTTACCCCGCCCTCATCCATGTAGGCATCGTCGCGGGCTGTGCCGAGTGTCACGTGCAACCTATACAAATTTGTGGTAATAGCCACGAGTTCGACATCTAGTACCTGAATCTGGGGTGAAAGTAGCTCAGTCGTCTCGAATGTGCCGCTATCCGGTATGATTAAGGAATTGCTTTGTCCGGGCTGCGGGGCGGTTGCATCCGCACAGGCTCCTGGGGCGATAGTACGGACAAATGCCAACCGAGCGCCGAGATCGGCCGCATACGCATTTCTTTGTGTCACATTGGCTGGTGAATCGATGCCATTCCAGGCATACACTACATCATTACCCATACACAGCATGCCAACGCCACTGCTTATAGCTCCGTGCTGCGCTACCGCACCGCTTGTAGCGATATCACGAGCAATCATCTCAGTGATGCTCCTGCCTGATTGGCTGATGGCTTTGAGCTCGATGCCACGATTGTACTGTTGGACAATTTGGATGACAGATATAGTCGTAAACAACAAAATGAATGCGATAAATATCATGGCAAACATCAGCTCAACTATCGTGAACCCTCGCTGTGCCTTCTGGTGAGTATTAGCGGCCATCATGCAACCTCACAAGACTTGTTTCGTGCTGCAAGCCAGCATTGCCCATAGCGGGCCAACAAGCTCGAAAAAGCAGATCAATACCGACAGGGTTTGCAGTACCTTTTCGCTCGTATGCTTCTACCCATATACCATCACCCGGCTTGGCTATGCCACCTGGCATAGGGTTTATATAGGATTGGATACTGATGGTACCAGCGACCTCGTCAATCTGTACATAAAATGGATCAGAGCTAACTGCGCTACAGCTCGAGCCGTCAAATTGTGGAGTACCTGTTACCACTTTGTCAGCAAGTAGCTCTCCCCAGGGACTTCCCGCAGACGGCATTGCGATATACTCATCCCTGAGTGCTCTCAAGGCATTTATCTGCCCATCAAGCTCGGTCCGGACCTGTGAACGCTCTGACGCCAGCTGTAGCTGCGCAGTGCCACGACCCATTACTCCAAACACGCTGAGTACTACTATGGCAAGAATCGCAATCACGAGCATAACTTCGATCAGGGTATCGCCGCGATTTGAGCTCATAGACACGCCCCCGCAACCGCTAAGCTATCGGCATCTATCGCAGCCGTGACAGCTGCTTGCGTCGCGCCAAACCGTCCTCCGACACGTAATATCGTGGTGCGTGTGTCGTCGGCGTCACTTATGCAGACATTGAGCGGTCGTTCGGCTGTATCGACGGGATTTATGGGCGTGAAATCAAGATAGCCTATCAACGCACCTGATTGTTGCAGCACATTTGTTTTGGTAAATGATCCATCTGAGGCGCCGGTATAAAATGCGAACTGCTTGAGCTCCCCTGATTCGGGCGAACGAAGCAGCAAAAATGCATTTGCGGCGTCTGTGCCATCGCAATCGACATAGTTTGTCTCGTCTGAGGCATCGAGCACTTCATCAGTCGTGTAGCACCCAGATACAATTTTTGAACGCCATGGTAGCTCAAACACCCGTTCGGTAGAACTACCCTGTACTATCACTGGTTTGTATTCTTTGAGCTGCGCATTGACTGATTTGCCATCGAGTGCCGCATCGGGTGGTTGATCACCGACGACATAATATGACTTAATCTGAGACGAACCAAGCGGAAATACCGCGACGATTCCCAGCAGGTAACATCTTGAAGTACCGAGCGGCTCGGTGCCGGGACTGATAATACCAGTTGTAGGATCACATGCAGTGGCATTAGAACGAAAACTCACGCCGTTGAGCGTGTCTGAATAGTATGACTGAAGGTGCGCCTGCGTCTGCCTAGATGCATCCTGAAAACGTGCACGCTCAATCGCGACGCCGGTACCTGCGAATGCAATGATAAGCAATAGGCCACTAATAGCCAAAAATAGCATAACCTCAACAACAGTAAATCCTCGGTGAGTGATGCCCCTCATATACGACTCAGTATAGCATATCAAGCTTATGGTTTAGACAATACCAATAAATCTCAAATACGCCTCGATGACAGGCTGTCCGACAAAAAAGCTGATATAGCCTGCTACGATCAAGAACGGGCCAAAAGGAATGTGGCTCTTAGGTGTGACCTTGCCCATCGCCATCAGCGGCGCGACATAGAGCAGGCCGATGGCATTGGCGAGGAACACTGCCACGAGCGCAGCTGGCCATCCCAGGATAAATCCGAGCCCGATACCCAGCTTGACGTCGCCAAGACCAACCCAGCGACCTCTTGACACCGCATGGAGCACACCGTAGAGACCGGCGATAGGTAGCAGTGCAAGCGCCATATCTACGCCGAGAGAATCTGCTGTACAGCTATTTAGCCCACATTGTCGTATAGCCATCATGGCAAGACCAACAATCGCCAGGCTGGCGGTGAGCAGCTCCGGGAGCTCGTACCACCGTATATCATAGACCGAAAGCGCAACCATCGTGACGAGTGCAGCTAAAAATAGCCCAAAATAAAGCCACTCATAGGGCGTCACGAGCGCAAATGGCCAGATGACGTATGACAGCACAAACAATACAGCGACAATCGACTCAACCAGCGGATACTGTGCGCTGATAGGCTTGTGGCAATACCGACAGCGGCGTCTGAGCATGACCCAGCTGACGACAGGAATCAGATCGTACCAAGCGAGCGTATGATGACAGGCGGTGCATTCGCTGCGTTCGCTCCACCAGTTGCGGCCCTCCCTCAGGCGCCAGACGAGCGCATTGACAAAACTGCCCATACTGAGCCCAAGCAGTAACAATATTACTAGCATGATATCCATCAGTATTAGCTTAGCAGAGCACTACAATAATCACTAGCGACATGCGCTAAGTGCCATACGCTGCGTACAAAAAATACCATGCCGATTTGAGGCATGGTATTTTAATCATGCAAAGATGAGCTTACTATTAGCTGTCTTGGCAGTAGACACCGCCACTCTCTAGAACAACTGACACTGCGAAGCTCCTAGCCCCCGCAGGCACAAACGTACCGTTTACGCTACATTTTGCGCCACTCATATAGTAAATATTAGAGTTTGCTGTAGTATATGTTGTACCCGCGCTAGGAGTACCGCCAGTTACACCATTTGTTCCAGTTGCGTGAACTCCAGTCACTACCGTGTAGTCATCCTTTGCCGGATCGGAAAATGTGTCACCGTTAATTCGAAGACGCGTATTAAGGAAATTAGTATCGACGGTAGGTAAAGTACCTTGTCGATTACCTGCGTCATTGACAATAGCAGCGTGCAGTCGTCCGACATCAGCTCGTCGCTGTGTATCTCGCTGCGAGCGCTGAAGCGCCGGTACCGCGAGGAAGACCACCAAGAATATCAAGGCGGCGATTGCAAGGACCAAGACGACCTCGATGATCGTGAATCCTTTTTGTGATGATTTTTGTGACATTTGTAAATACCTTTCACCCACCGTGGGTATTATGCATTAGCGCTATGAGTCTTATTATACCTATAGACCCCCGAAACGCAACTATTTTATTGTTAGCGGATAGCCCCCGAGCCGACCAGGCCATAGATCGGCAGCAAGATAGCCACCACCATGACGCCCGCCATGACCGCCATGAGCACCATCAGCGCTGGCTCGATAATCGTCGAAATCGCTTTGATTTCATTGTCGAGCTCATTTTCGTAGTAGGTGGCGGTCTTGTCCATCATGCTATCGATAGCACCAGACTGCTCGCCAATACCTATCATCTGTGGAACTAGTGGCAAAATGCCTTCTTTGTTCTTGAGAGAGACTGAGAGCGCCTTGCCGCCTTTGACATCTTCGGCTGCGATACCGATAGAGCGCGAGACTATCTCGTTGTTGACAGCGCGCTGGCATATCCTGAGAGACTCTAGCATCTGCACGCCAGTCGCGAGCAAGGTCTCTCCAGTACGCATAAATCGTGCCATATAGAGCTTGCGGAATAGCCCACCAAAAAGCGGCATGTGCAGCTTGAACTTGTCGAGTTGGCTCCTACCGGCATCCGTCGCCAGGTAGCGCTTGGCAAAGTAGATTGCAGCACCGGTGAGAATAATCATCAGCCACCAAAATTGCGCCATCAGTTGTGATGCCCCGACCAATATTTGCGTGACAAGTGGCAATGTCTGTTTGAGATCACGATACAGCTGCTCAATCTGTGGCATCACTGTCACCATCATGAATATTATGACGGCCACAATGACGACAAGCACGATAATTGGGTATACCATCGCTCCACGGACCTTGGCTACCACTTCGGCGTCTTTTTCTTGCTGCGTCGCAATACGATCAAGTGCAAGATCAAGCGTACCAGAGGTCTCACCAGAGGCGATCATGGCGATAAATACGCCGTTGAACACATCTGGATAGGCCGCAAATGAGTCGGACAACGTCTTACCCCCCTCGACATCACGGATGATGTTTTGGATTATCTCACGTAAGCGTTTGCTCTGCGTCTGCTCAGCAACAGTGCGCAAACTCTGCGTTAGTGGCAAGCCAGCATTAATCAGCGTCGATAGCTGCCGCGCAAACATGACGCGGTCTTTGCTGCTGACGCGATTGGTCAAACGATTAAACAAATCAGTGCTGTCATCGTGCTGCGTGATACTAATTGGTATCAGTGATTGCGAAGTCAGGAGTTTGGCAGCGGAACGCTCTGATTCGGCACGAATCGTGCCCTTGACTTGCTTGCCTGAGGATTCATCATGCGCTGTGTAGTTATAGTTCAGCATCGCTAGCCTCGCATCATCCTCTCGAGCTCAGACAGATCTACGGCGTAGTTGCGGGCTTGGTCAAGCGTAATCGTACCGGCTTGCACCATGCCATAGAGCGTCTTGTCCATCGACTGCATACCAATATCGCCGCTCGTCTGTATGACGGCATCGAGCTGGTGCGTCTTGCCCTCGCGAATAATATTGCGGACTGCCGGATTTGCAATCAATATCTCGGCGGCTGCGACACGACCGCCACCGATAGCTGGCACGAGTCGCTGCGAACAAATCGCCATGAGAATATTGCTCAGCTGAGCACGAATTTGCGGTTGCTGGTGCGGCGGGAAGACGTCAATCATACGGTCAATCGACTGAGCAGCGGAGTTGGTGTGAAGCGTGGCAAACACGAGGTGCCCTGTCTCCGCAATCGTAATCGCGGCCGAAATTGTCTCAAGGTCACGCATCTCACCGATCAGCACGACATCTGGGTCTTGGCGAAGCGAGCTACGGAGCGCCGCCGAAAATGAGTAGGTATCGTAGTGCACTTCTCGCTGCACAACAACGGATTTTTTGCTGGTGTGGGTAAATTCGACAGGATCTTCGATCGTGATGATATGATGCGCTTTTTCGGTATTGATTTTGTCGACAAGCGCCGCAAGTGTCGTAGACTTACCTGAGCCAGTCGGGCCAGTCACAAGCACCAGACCTCTCGGATAGGCGGCAAAATCATTGACAATAGCCGGCATACCGAGACTTTCGATGGATTGGATCTGGTTTGGAATCAAGCGCATGGCGGCGGCAAGATTGCCCCGCTCTTGAAAGGCATTGACACGAAATCGCCCGAGGTCACCGAACGCAAAACTAAAGTCAAATTCTTTGTCTTTGACCAATATCTGCTGCTGGTCCTCGTCGAGAATAGAAAATATCAATTGTTCAACTTTTTCGGCATCGAGCACCGTGGTGTTATTGGCGGGCACTAAGGAACCATCGATACGCAAAATTGGAGGTAAACCGACCTGCAAATGCAAATCACTCGCCTTGTGGCGTATCACATCTTCGAGAAGTGTCTCTATCCGCAGTGAAGTGTTTTGTGTGTCCATAGCCCCCCCGTTATGCCATATTACTTGCGACCCTATTGACTTCGTCTATAGTCGTTCTACCTTGCAACGCCTTGAAATAGCCGTCTTGTCGCATCGTGATCATTCCTTCGGCAATTGCTTGTCGCTGTATCTCCGAACTTGTCGCGCGACGCGTAATCAGCGTTTGGATGGATTCGGAGACCGGCATGGCCTCATAGAGACCTAGTCGACCCTTAAATCCGCCCGGCGACAAAGGAGAATCAACTCCTCTGGTTAGAGTATAACTGGTTTGGGCTGATAACGGTAGTCCTTTGTAGCCGAGGTCACCCTCGATCTGCGCAGCATCTGACGCGGCTTTTGGAAGGAGGCTCCCTACCGTCTCCTGGATAGACTTCGTCTCGAGCTCATTTGACTGGTAGCTCTTTTTGTCTTCGCTAATCCGACGCACCAAGCGCTGACCAATAATCGTATTGACGGTACTGGCGATCAAAAATGGCTCTATACCCATATCCAGGAGCCTCGGCAACACGCCGGCAGCTGAGTTGGTGTGGAGCGTGCTAAAGACAAGATGCCCCGTCAGCGACGCCTGAACTGCAAGTTCGGCAGTCTCGCGGTCACGAATCTCCCCTACCATCACGACATCGGGGTCTTGACGCAGGATTGATCGCAGACCATTGGCAAACGTTAGCCCGACATCAGGATTGACCTGAATCTGATTGACTCCCTGGATTTTGTACTCAACTGGATCTTCGAGCGTGACAATGTTGATAGAATCATCAAATATCGCTTTGACGAGCGCATATAGGCTCGTTGACTTACCTGACCCGGTCGGTCCAGAAGTCAATATCATGCCATTTGGGCGCGAAATGCCATCCTTGACCGCGCGGAGCGTACGACCGACGTAGCCCATCTCTTCAAGGTCAAACGACGCACCTGATTTGTCGAGAAGCCTGATCACTACTTGCTCTCCCCACACCACAGGGCTAATAGCAATACGCAGGTCGATATCACGGTTGTCAATATGAATTGCAAACTGGCCATCTTGCGGTGTACGGTGTTCATCAATTTTGAGATTGCTCAAAATTTTGACCCTTGATATCAGGGCTGGTTCAATACTTTTTGGCAGTTTCATGACTTCGCGCAGCACGCCATCTATACGACAACGAATCTTGAGCGTGTTTTCGAGCGGCTCAATATGTACATCAGATGCCCGAGCTTTTGCAGCATACTCCAGTATCGTGCTAAGCGCACGGCTGATTGGAGAGTCCTGCGAGATAGTCAGGCCCTCGATTTTGACCTTTTCTTGCTTGTCACTCTCCGCAAGAGAGACCGCCGCACTGACGCCGCCAGCCAAATCAGTATGATATTGGCTCAGTACCTGACGAATGCCCTCTTCGGATGCCATATAGACTTTGAGCGGACGATTGATCTTCTGCGACAAGAAATCTACTGCTTGGACGTTGTTGCCGTCAAGCATCGCAACCGCAAGTCGATTGTGCATCTCGCCGAGTGGTACCGCCATGTAGCGCTCAGCGATATCTTTGCTCAGCAGTCCGAGGACGTTTTGGTTGATTTGCGCGGTCGACAAGTTGACATACGGGATATTGCAGACTGTCGCAGTTGCCTTGGTGAGCTGCTCGGGATTGACGTACTTTTTGTCGACAAGTAGCGTCAAAAGTGGAACATTTTGCGCCTTTGCTTCAGCCAGATACTCATCAAGCTGTGCCTTGGTAAGCACTTTGCTCGAAATAAGCTGATCTTGGATTTGCTGTTGGACTGTTTCGGTTATAACAGGCATACCACCCCTACAGAACGGCTACGCCGCATTAGTTTCCGGTAAACGGTTTTGCATTGGCGGATTCTCCGATAGTCACCTGGACAGTAGGATTGACCGCATTTTCGTTGAAAATTCGATTGTCGGGCGGTTCAATAGCTGAAGTGATTGGTGCTGCTGTCTGTACGGTCGCTTCTTTGGTCTCGTTTGCCGAGAACACCCAGCTTCCGACAAAATAGCCAATTACCAACGAGATGGACACCAGCAAGATAATTACGGCAATATCGCTTTTTTTCATTGTCGGATTACCTCGTCTTTAAGCTGATACACGATTGCAGGCTGATGGAATGTTTTGAGCGTAATACTCGCTCGCATCGCTCCGTCAGTCCCAGTCAGGTCGATAGACATGATATGAATTGGACGTACCGAACGCTCAAGTAGCTGCAGAAATGCTTTAATCGCATCGTAGTTCCCGGCAACCTCGACGGAGTACTCGCTCTCGACGGGCGCTATCTCGGTCGCATCTTCGAAGGCGGTCACTTCACTAGGCGTTGAGATAGATACAAGCGACACACCTGAGCGTGGGACGATGACTGTTTGGATAGCAGCCGGCAGCGACGTCACGGTTGCCTCGACAGGCAGCGCATCAATTACCACGCCGATGTTGTCTTGTCTATCAAATGAGCGATTCTTGGCGAGATTTTCGTCGCTTAAGACCACACTATTAACGGACTTTGTGAGTTCGTCGGCAGTTGTGAAGTTTTTGCTGAGGGTCTGCGCAGTTTTTGCTTTTGCATCGATGATTTTGTTGTTAAACATAAAGTCCTGGAAGATAAACTGCAAGGCGACCAGTGCAAATGCAAGCACAACAGATGCGCCAGCAACCCAATAAAACATCTTGTGGCCGCTCGCCTCGATGAGACGTCGCTTGGTGAGACTTGAACGTTTTGCCATTATTGTGCCCCCTCAAACAAGTTTCTTGACAGATCAGCCTGAGATGATGTTTGGATACTTGGGATCGTTACCGCGACATTTGACGCCGACTCGGCAAATGCGCTTTCTTTGTAGGTCGTTCGTATTGTAAAGGCGACGAACTGTCGTCCCCTGTCGTCACTCAATGCCGAAGAGTCTATCGTCACAGCTGAGAATAACTTTTCTTTGGTAGGCTCAGCGGCATCACCAGATTGGTATGTGACGTCAGCAAAGCGCAATGAGTCACGAAATGATGCAAGCGCTTCATAACTCGCCGCTCTACCTATAAATGTTATGGATTGGTTCTCATCAGACAGCTGTAACGTCGAAAGTGAGACAGAGTTTGGTGGAGCTGGGTTCAAGACTGGCAGCATATCCATGATGATAGAATACCGCTCTTTTTCTGAGTGCAGCCCTGGCAAGGCGCTGAGCTGGTTTTGAACGGTCAAATCACGGTTGAGTGTTGGTTTTTCGCTCAGCTCTTGGAA
Source organism: uncultured Candidatus Saccharibacteria bacterium (assembly GCA_964538665.1). GTDB lineage: Bacteria > Patescibacteriota > Saccharimonadia > Saccharimonadales > Saccharimonadaceae > JAPUDQ01. The sequence continues at coordinate 25,593 of CAZIEB010000005.1, read as the reverse complement.
CCTCTCCTCAATCTGATCATCGAGCACACCCGTTATCACGCGTTCTTGTACGACATACACAAAAAACGCCGATCCAATTGTTGCTGCAACAGATATGACCGCTATCAAGAAAGAACCAAATACAACTTGCGTCTTGAGGCGCAGTGTCTTGAGGTATTCTTTTTTGATATCAGGCAGTAGGTTTACTTGAATCATACAGAGTATCCTCTCTTGGCAAGACCGAGTGCGACAACATATGACGACCCGTCAACGCGGAGTTTTTCTTGCTGATCTGGTTTGCATGCGATACTGGACCATGGGTCACTCGCGACAGTCGAAAGATTCGTCTTGGTGCCGACATACTGGGCAAAACCAGGTATTGTCTCACCATATCCGGACATCACGATAGAACTAATCTTGATGTTTGGATATCGTGTCTCAAAGAACGTGATTGACTTGGTTAACTCACCGGCAAACTGATCGAGGATTGATTCGACTGCATGGTAGAGCTGCCCTTCAAGTTTGTCGGAGACAACACCAAATTTGAGCAAAAACTGCAATGCTTGTTTGTCATCGACGGACAGTCGCTGCTCGATGGACTTTGTGAGACTCATGAGCCCCACAGGAAGCGCACGGATAAGGCGTGGGTTATCGTCGAACGTGGCAATGATATCTGTAGAACTATGCCCGACATTAACTATCAGCTGAGCTCCTTTGGTGCCGGGCTGTACAAGCGCGCGCACAATCGCGAGTGAATCAGGCTCGAGAGCAACAACATTGAGACCGAGACCCTCTATGAGATCAAGCCGATCTTCGCTAAACGCATTGGCAACGCTGACAATCAATACTTCATTCTTCGAAGGGTCGTTTGGCGATTTGCCAAGCAATGCCCAGTCCACCTTGGACTCATCGAGATTCATTGGGATGTATTGTTCTGATTGGTAGCGAAGAGTCGCGTCTAGATCGGATTTTGGCATGTCCGGTAGATCTATCACGGTTGCGAACATCTTGTGGGACGGTATACCGACAATGACGTTCTTGGCGTCGATGCCTGACTGGCCAATAAGTGTTGCAATTGCCTCAGATAACTTTTTGCGGTCTTCTGGTGCATCTGATGTGGCAACCTTGGCATTGATAGGTACGCTTCCACATGATTCAAGCTCCCACGACGAGCCGCTGCCTCGCAATTTGACTGCGCGCACTGCAGATACGCCGATATCTAGCGCAAAGTAATCGCCCACCGATTGGAATAATTTCATACTAGTGCCAGTTTACCATAAACAGATTGGTACTTCCAAGCGTATTTTTCGAATTTTTTGTCATCTAAAATCGTGGTGGCAATTCACGCTCAATCTCAGTCGTCAACGCCCCTGATGTCGGCTGGAGGTATGGCACGATGAGTGCACTTGGGCGATAGATGATGGTTTCTGCAGCACCGAGGTGTTCACTACTAGGCGATGTGTTGGTACGGTACAGAGCGATGTTTTTTGCGATGACTGGGCCATTGATGACGAGTTTTTGATTGCAGACTGAGGCAGATAGGCTGGTCTTTGGCGCGTCACACGTCTTGAGGGTACCGTGTGAGATGAGGGTGGCGTCGACGCGGTCGACTCCTTCATTGATAGTGATGTTGCCGCTGGCGACAATGACGATATTTGGCAGCTGGGCAGCCGCAAATAGAGAGGAGTCGTCAACCGTGATATTACCGTTGATATTGAGATCTCCATCGATATATAGAGTGAGGTTTTGATTTATATTGGTTGAGTTCACAATATCAACGTTCCCAGACTTACTATATGTGCCCGATGTAAACGATGTTAAGGTGACGCCGCTGTTTGTAAATGCGGCACCTGACATATTGAGTGATGGAGGTCCCAACGGTATCCGAATCATACCCCCAAGCGGTGCTGGAGCCGCAAAGGTCAGCGCACTACTAGTTGCACCAGCTTTTGAGCCCATGTCAGTGATTTGCTGATTGCCGATGACGGTATAGTCACCGTGGGAGCCGTAGGTAATGCCACCGAGGGTATATGTTGCGCCTCGGATATTGCCATTGGCAAAGACATCACCGGAGAGGAAGTATGCGAGGGGCGCTGCGGCCGCACCACCTCCACTGCCGATATAAACACAGGCGGGGGTAGAAGTGAGAGGGCCAGTACCTCCGCCACCTCCCCAACCACCATACCCGCCATAGTTATTTTTACCACCTGGGTTAACACGAATACTGGTGCAAATATTACTACCAGCAGGGCCATTAATAGTAAATGTTATTTCCTGTATATAATTTGGTGGAGCTAAGGATGCTCTTGTATATTGCGTTCCGGGAACCGACCAGCCCCCCGAAGGCGTTTCGGGCACAGAACATGGAGCACTGGTTGTCGCCCCTAAATTTTGCACACACGAAACAGTATATTTGGTAGGCAACGTAATATTATCAAACGAACCCGCCTTCATCGGAAAACTGTGGCGACAAGTCACGACACTGCCCGCTGCAACCGGTGCCGTAATGATATTACCTGCGCTGTCGAAGCATTGTGACTTAGGATCAAGGTTATATCCGTCGGGCGTTACTATACGAAGTGCGTATTTGACGCCACTACCGCGACTTTCTGGCGAACAGTCACTTGTTCTTTCAACACCTTTGTCAGAAACCTGGATCGCAAGTACGTTTGTGCCGACGTTTAGGTATGATTTGAGAATATTTGCATCATAATAGACTGTCGCTGTTTCAGTCTCCGCATTTACAAAGTACCCATTGATATAGACTGCCGACCAGTCATCGGCAACAAGCCCCAGAGTCATACTTGCACCAGCCATATTTATTGTGTCAATTTGCTCTTGGGTTAATGTAAAAATATTTCGGTACAGAGTAGTCCCGTTGTTGAACGAGCATCGAGGCGTTTCCAACTCAAAGTACCACGATTTGTCTTTGTCGTCTCGACAACGTGAACCCCAGATTTGTGGGTACGCATTTAAAGAAGCGACATCTAACTTTGTGCTTGTGGTATCAGTACAACGCAATGGAGACTTTGGTGGTCTATTATCTACTCTGTACCACCCAGAGGTCGTAGTTGAGGTATCTTTCGTCCAGTTACCGTATGCCGAAGGGTAAATCCAGGCGCCTGCACCACCCGTAAAGCCTGTTGCTGGGTCCACCATAGTGGTATTAGTACCGCCATCACGCGACGGCGCACGACACGAACCATTCTCGTCAAATGTATTGCCGTCGCTGAGTCCACTCGACGAGAACACGACTGGAGATGATTTGTATGTCCGGAAATCTGAGCCGCATGTTCGCGTTGTTGCTCGAGGAAAGTTACTTGCGCTTCGTGGGTAATCTTGAAACGGTATATACAGCACATAATTTTGAGTCTCAGCACTTGTAGCGACAACTTCTGTAGCCGCCTTCGTATCTGTTGAATATCCTATAGATACAAGCACTGATGTAAAGCTTGCGATGAACAGTAGCTTAACTAAGGTGTTGGTCATGGCTGCCATACCTCAAAGGCAGTGTTTGAATCTTTCCAGTAGCCAATCGACACTGTTGTACCTGGCGTAAGGGCGTCGAAACCAATCTTCTCATACTTTACCCCTTTAGCAATGCGTGTTTTGTCGTCAGTTTTTAACATCATTACGGCGCCGTTTGATTGTTTCAGCGTAATTTCTTTGGTAGTTGAATTAATAGATTCTATGGATCCATTTATAGCCGCTGAAGTACTGACAATAGTTGCATTTTTTTGTTCTTCTGCTGGCGTGAGGCCAGTTTGTGGATCGCGAAGCTCATCAGTAGCATCACGGTTTGCTTGCTGAAAATACCAGTATCCTCCGGTTACGGCTCCGATTACCACCATAACTACCAGGACAATAACCAACTTAGCCCTTCTCGATACGCGTAAACTGCTCATGGCAATCAGTATATCACTCGATAATGATTTCGGGTATACTATTCACTAAAGATGAGTGTATCAATTGGTATCGTGGGTCTGCCAAACGTCGGGAAATCGACGCTTTTTAATGCGCTCACTGACGCGGGAGCGCTCGCCGCCAACTACCCGTTTGCGACGATAGGGCCAAATACTGGCATTGTCCCCGTCCCCGACGACCGCCTCGCCGTACTACAAAAAATGTATGCAAGCCAAAAAGTCATCCCAGCCACCGTGACGTTTGTCGATATCGCTGGGCTCGTGGCCGGTGCCAGCAAGGGCGAGGGCTTGGGCAACCAGTTCCTCGCCAATATCCGCGAATGCGATGCCATCGTACATGTCGTGCGAGCGTTTGAAAACAGCGATATCTTGCGTCACGACGACGCCGAGATCAACCCGCGCCAAGATATCGACGTGATCAACACCGAATTATGTCTGGCTGACATACAGACGTTAGACAATAGACGCTCGACGCTGGAGAAACAAGCCAAAGCCAACCCCAAGATCCGTGAAGATATCGATACCATAGATTATGCCAAAGAATTCCTCGAAAAAGGCACACCTATCAGCACAGACCCCGAACTTGTCACTCGTCTATCGTCTATCGTCCAGTGTCTAACATCCAAACCAGTCATCTACGCCTTCAACGTCGACGAAGAAACCCTCGCAAACACCGCCACGAAAGCCGAGCTTGCACAGCTCGTCGCGCCTCAGGACACAGTGTTTATCTGTGCGAAGCTCGAAGAAGAGCTCCGTGGGCTCGACGAGGCAGATGCCGCTGAGTTACTCGAAAGCTACGGCGTGAGTGAGTCGGGACTGCACCAGCTTGCTCGGGCCGCCTACCATACGCTCGGTTTGCAAAGTTATCTGACTGCTGGGCCAAAAGAAGTCCGCGCCTGGACGATCCACCAAGGTTCGACCGCCCCACAAGCCGCCGGTGTGATACATACTGACTTCGAAAAAGGCTTTATCGCTGCCCAAGTAATCGCCTACCCCGATCTCGTCGCTGCAGGCTCAGAATCAGCCGCCAGAGCCGCCGGCAAAATGCGCACCGAAGGCCGCGACTACGTTATGCAGCCCGACGATGTGGTTGAATTCAAGTTTAATGTTAGTAAATAAGCCATAAAATTGTGAGACCCCCGCTTCTACACTCAGACGCCACAGGCTGTGACGGAGCGTAGTAACGGGGGTCATGACTCACGAAGGGCGGCTGTCGACGCGCTCAAACACAAATTCGAGCACGAAGTTCTCGGTCGAGGGGGCGCCAGCGGCGATTTGTCGACACCCAATGAGCAGGAGATGGTTTGGCTTCGGTGCCTCGCCCCACACTTCGGTGCTCTTGGCTATCTCGTCTTTCGGAACAACCAGACGGTTGACGAGACGGTAGACCAGCCACTCATTGCCAGAGGCTTGAGTCTGGATCCAGACCTCGTCATCAAGCTGCACGGCGAATTGTGCATTCTGCCAGTCGTACAGCCGGTTGAACGCAATGTCTGGATCGCTCGTACCTGTGTGTGCAGCGATGACTGACAGGTCAGATGAGTTAGACCCCGGCGCATACATGACGTCGTCATCCATCACCTTGAGAGGCTCAGGATTCCAGAATGCGCTTACAGCATCTGGCGGTCTTACCGGCCATCTGAAGCCAGCTGGCAACTCTTGTACCTTTAGATCAAGACCTGTATCTGGCTGATACAGTTTCGTTGGTGGTGATGGCGGAATTACCGGAACAGAGACCATGGGCTCAGACGGAGTCGTCGGCTGAGGAGTTGTTGTTGCATCGATACTAGGCGACACGGGAGAAGTCTCTGCTGTCTCCCCCGTATGCGTAGGCGGAGCGACCGTCACGGTCGTCGATGTCGACGAAGTCGGGGTCGCACGTTCAATGACATACGCCGAGGACTGCGTGAGCCAATCGACAATTGCGTACGTTGCAACAAAAACCGTTACTACGACAAAAATTATCCACGCCTTTTTCACGCGCGTTCACCCCTTTCGAGTGAGTCGGGTTGTGTGGTTCATGAAGCTGTTGCTTCACCTAATATATATTTTAGCATATTTCGCTACGTTTGTAAATGAGAACTCCCCGCCGCACTAGGTGCAACGGGGAGCGAGAGATAAGATAGACACTTCTCAACTCGTGATGAGGAGAAGAGTGGTATCTAGTGTCGATCTATCTCAGTTCTCAGCGAAGCGGCGGCGCGTGGCGATGAGGCCGAGCGCAACCACAGCCGCGAGACTGGCGCCGAGGAGAGCTCGCAGGTTCACACCCGCGGGGTCATCTTCGATGCCAGTGTTGTAGGCCGCACCTTCACGAGACACCTTGGGGATGTCCGCAACCGGAGCCGGGGCAGCCACCGGGACTGCATCCGGCACCGGTACCACGGGGGCAACCGGAGCCGGCGCGACTGGTCCAGCCGGAGGAGCCGGCGTCACGGGGACGCCGTCACCGTCGGAGTCGGTGGGAGGCGGAGGAACCGGGCAGCCATC